>JAHIOK010000036.1 GCA_018895315.1 Actinomycetota bacterium
ACGGATTCTCACGGCACCTCCTCCACGCCCAGGCGGTCACCCGTCAACACGGGTCGACCGATGCCGGCGACACGGCGTATGCCGTCGGCACCGCGCGCCAGGTGCACGATCCAGCCGATCGCGCTGGTGACTTGGCGAGCCAGCGCGCGATCATCGAGCCCCGCGAGCGCCCCGAGTGCCTCGAGCCGAGCAGGCACGTCATCCAGGCCGTTCGCATGCAGAGTGCCTGCACCACCTTCGTGGCCGGTGTTCAGGGCGGTGAGCAGTTCGCGCACTTCCTCTCCACGGCACTCCCCTACGACGAGCCGGTCGGGGCGCATGCGGAGCGCTTCGCGGACGAGGCGCGCCAGATCGATACCTCCGGCGCCCTCGAGATTGGGCTGGCGCGCTTCGAGGCGCACGTGATGCGGGTGATCGATCCGCAGCTCGGCGACATCCTCAATGGTCACGATGCGCTCCGACGCGGGCGCGCGCCCGAGCAGCGCCGCCAGCAGAGTCGTCTTACCCACTCCTGCGGCTCCCGTGATCAATAGGTTCACCCGCTCCGCCACGAGAAGCTCCAGCCGATCCTGATCACCCGGCCGGAACAGCCCGCGGGACGCCAGCTCATCGAGTTCGGGAATGTCGAGGTGCGGAATGCGGATGGAGATCGCGGCCCCGGCAGGCGCGACCGGCGGCAGGACGGCGTGCACGCGGATGCCGCCCTCCAAACGGACGTCGACGCACGGGCTGGCGTCGTCGATGTGCCGACCGCCGAGGCCGATGAGCGACACGGCAAGCTCGCGCGCATCGCTCTCACCGGCACGCCACTGCGGCACCCTGACCGGACCCGCACCTCGGTCGACGAACAGTCCGTCGGCACCATTGATGAAGATGTCGGTGACGGCGGGGTCTTCGAGGAACTCGGCGATCGGATCGAGCGCGGCGGCCCGGGGAATCGCGGGCGTTCGGGGTCGCACAGCTGACTCCCCCCACGGCTCGACACGGACGCGCCCCGAAGCAGCCGTCGCCCCCGATTCGATCCGCTTCGATGCGACTCTCGTCGTCGATCGGGCTGGTCGCCCGGCCGCATCCGGCTCGCAGCGAAAGCGCGGCTGGACGACGAACGGCTCGGTCATGTTGTGAGGCTATGAGCCGCCCCCGGCCGCCGAATGAGTCCCGCATCGATCGGTGGAGAAGTCATCCTGCACCCGACGCTGGGGAGGAAGGAAAAGCGAAAGGGCGGCATCCCATGGGGGGAATGGGATGCCGCCACACGCAGCATCCGATAGGGGGGTATACGAATGCCGCAATGCCAGAATCGATGTTCGGCCGGAGTCGAGCATACGCATCTTCACGGATCGCTCCAAACACAAACCACCCGGTCCCGAGCGATATACCGAGACATCGGATGCCCCGATCGAAACCCGAGCGGCGTGGCTCGGACCCCCCACTATCGGAGGTAGTGGCCATCCCTCCCGGCAGGTAGATTTGCCCCCGTCGTCTCGGCACCTCATCCGGCGTTCCCGAAGCGACGCACGACAGACTTGCCCGCAAAGGAGCGCGCCCCAGATGAGCAGCCAAATCGACCACCTGCTGAACGAAACCCGTCGGTTCGCCCCGTCCGCCGAATTCTCGGCCACCGCTGTCGGCAATGCGGAGCTGTACGACCGCGCCGCCGCAGACCGCTTGGGTTTCTGGGCCGATCAGGCTCGCGAGCTGCTGAGCTGGAGCACGCCCTTCACCGAGACGCTCGACTGGTCGAATCCGCCGTTCGCGAAATGGTTCCAGGACGGCGAACTCAACGTCGCCTACAACTGCCTCGACCGCCACGTCGAAGCGGGCAACGGCGACCGCGTTGCTCTCCTCTGGGAGGGAGAGCCGGGCGACGAACGACGTGTCACCTACGCCGAACTCACCGACGAGGTCAAGCGGGTCGCGAACGTGCTCGAAGGGCTCGGCGTCGGCGCGGGCGATCGCGTCGCGATCTACCTGCCGATGATCCCGGAGGCGATCGCCGCGATGCTCGCGGTCGCCCGGATCGGCGCCGTCCACTCGGTCGTCTTCGGCGGATTCTCCGCCGACAGCCTACGGTCGCGTATCGACGACGCAGGCGCGAAACTGGTGATCACAGCCGACGGCGGATACCGCAAGGGCAAGGTGTCGCCGTTGAAGCCGGCCGTCGACATGGCTCTCGCCGAGCGCAACGGCCTGAGCGTGCAGGAGACCGTCGAGCACGTCCTCGTGGTCAAGCGTGGCGAGAACACCGTCGACTGGACTCCCGGACGCGACCTGTGGTGGCACGAAGCGGTGGCTGCGGCATCCGGTGAGCATGAGGCGAAGCCGTTCCCTGCCGAGAACCCACTGTTCATCCTCTATACGTCGGGAACCACGGGCAAGCCGAAGGGCATTCTGCACACGTCGGGCGGATACCTCGCCCAAGCGGCGTTCACGAACAAGAACGTTCACGACATCCACCCCGAATCGGACGTGTTCTGGTGCACGGCCGACATCGGCTGGATCACGGGGCACTCCTACGTCACGTATGGCCCCCTCGCCAACGGCGCGACGCAGGTGCTCTACGAAGGAACGCCTGACACACCGCATCCGGGTCGCTGGTGGGAGATCATCCAGAAGTACGGCGTGACGGTCTTCTATACGGCTCCGACGGCGATCAGGTCGTTCATGAAGATCGGACGCGCCGTTCCCGGCGGGTTCGACCTGTCGAC
>JAHIOK010000037.1 GCA_018895315.1 Actinomycetota bacterium
CAATCCGGGGATCGTCGAGGACGCAGCGAATCGACTGCGATCGGCCGACGGCATGGTGATTCCGCACGGCCCCATGTCAGACCTCCCCTACGTCGACCTGTGGCACGACCGTTGGGTGGCGGTCGTGTCAGACTCCAACACGGAGGTCGGCGACGAGTTGACCATGGCGAATGTCGCCGAGCTGCCGTGGGTCATGACCTACCAGTCGCGGTCGGCCTATACGTCGGCGGCCCGGCAGATTCAGCAGCTCGGCGTCGAACCGCACGTCGAGGTCGTCGTCGAGAGCTTCCTCTCGATCCCGCACCTCATCGCAGGTTCCCATCGCATCGGTCTGATCCAAAAGGCGCTCGCTCCGGCCGCGCTGCGCCTAGGCGGCATCCGCGTAATGACGCTGCCGTTCGACGCCACGCCGCTGAGCAACGCCCTGTGGTGGCATCCGGTACACAATCGCGACCCCGAGCACGCGTGGATGCGCGCGCTCTTCGAAGAAGCCGGCCGGCTGGTCGATGCGGGAGCCCACGTCTCGATCTGATCCGGGATCGACAGACCGATGGCCGGAGTCCGCGAGGACTCCGGCCATCGATGAGCGAGAGATCAGTGGGCGTTCGACACGTCGACCGCGGCAGAGCGCCGCAGAGCGATGCCCACCAGCATGGCGACCACGGCTGCGGCGATGCCCACGATTCCCACAGCAGCGGAGAGCCCGCCCACGCCTGCGCTGATCCCGCCGATCAGAAGGGGTGTGAGGAACTGACCGAGGAAGAATGCCGCCGTCCACCACCCGGTGACCCGCCCTCTCTCCTCGAATCGCGTCGCGGCGACGACCCAGGTCAGCATCGACGGCAGCAGCAGACCGGAGCCGAACGACGCGATCACCGCACCGACGATGACGCCGGGAAGCCCCGGGACCACCCAGATGATCAGCATCCCGAGTGCTTGCAGACCGAAGGCGAGCGGCATCAGGCGACCCGCACGACCGCGAGCGAGCCGTGCGAACAGGAGCCCGGCGATCGCGGTGGCGAGCGAGGCCACTGCGGCGACCAGCCCGATCACGGCGGTGTCGCTGGCGGCGACACCCGTGCCCACCACGAGGTAGCTCGCCTCGATCACGATCACGTAGAACGTGAAGCCACCGAAGAGGCTGACCACGAGCGGCACGCCGATGCGCTTCCACGGAATGCTCACCTTTGCCGCCATGGATTCGCGCCGTCCGCCGGATTCGGCCGCCGACGGCTCCCACAACGAGAAGATCATCGGCACCGCGACGACGATGCTCACGGCGTACACCCAGAACGGCACGTGCCATCCGCCCACGCCGAGGGCGCCACCGAGAATGATGAACACGGTGGCGGACAGTGTCGTGACCACGGTCTGCAGCCCGAGGTACTTGTTCCGCCGGTGCTCTTCGTGGAAATAGTCGACGATCAACGTCGTGCAGACCGTCATGATCGCGGCCTCGCAGATACCCACGAACACTCGGCTCAGCAGGATCTCGGGAAGGCCCTCGAGCCATACCGGCGCAGTGCCGACGACCGCATACGCGAACATCGCGATGATGAGCAGCCGTTTGCGCCCCACTCGATCGACGATCTGCCCCGCGAACGGAGCGAAGATCGCGATCATCAAGGCGGGTATCGCCACGATCATCGGCACCAGCACCTCGGAGCCGGCGACACCCGCGAAATGCTCCGACAACTGCGGCAGCACCGGCGTGATCAGCACCGAGCCGAGCACCGGCAGACAGCTGCCGGCCAGCAGCAGCACCGCCTGCCAGACGCCCGCGCGGCGCATGGCCGTTCCCTGGTTACCAAAAGTGACGTTCGTCATCGAACCTCCTCAGGGCATCCTTGCCCTCGAGATCTGCTGTGCGTGGCGGCTCCCCAGGGAGCGCGCACGACCCCGCCGTCGACGGGACGCTCCTAGTACAGACCCGCGCGCGCACATCAGCACAGCCGAGATCGGTGATGCGGGTCATCGAGCGTGTCTATGCCGCTGTCTCCGACGCGGCGCAGAGGCGCCGGCAGTCCTCGTGGGCAGAGCTGCGGTCAGAGGAGCCGG
>JAHIOK010000038.1 GCA_018895315.1 Actinomycetota bacterium
CGCCGACCTCCTCGATGCGATCGGCGTCAGCGTCCGCGACCAGCCCGTGCTCGTCATCGGCTACGGTCCTGTCGGCGAGGGTGTCGCCGCGCACCTGGCCGCGCTCGGCGCCGACGTGCGCGTCGCCGAGGTCGATCCCGTCCGCGCTCTGATCGCCGCACACGACGGCTTCGAGGTCGGCGAGGCCGCGACTCTGGCCCGCGATGCCCTGGTGGTCTCGGCCACCGGAGTGCCGCACACCGTGAGCACCGACATCGTCTCGGTTGCGCGCATCGTCGCCGTCGCGGGTGGTGTTCCCGGCGAAGTCGATCTGCCCGCCACCCCCGGCCTCCGCGTCGCCGAGCACGTCGATCGATTCGGGAACACTCTCGTGCTCGATGAGGGCGGCTGCATCAACATCACCGCGGCCGAGGGCAACCCGATCGAGATCATGGACCTGTCTTTCGCGGTGCAGCTCGCCGCGCTCGCCGAACTCGTCGCGCAGCGACCGGGCATCGGCATCCACCGTGTCTCGCCCGCTGTCGACGATCGAGTGGCCCGCGCGGCACTCGCGGTCCGCGGCCTCCGTGCCGTCGACGCCGCCGATTCCGACACGGTCGAGGTGGCCGACTGGCGCTCGCCCCGCTATGCCCGACCGGAGAACACCGCGTGAACCCCGTCATCCTGTATTCGGCGGACCTCGTCGTGCCGATCACCGCGCCTCCGATCCCCTCGGGTGCGATCGCGGTGCGCGGGGGACGAATACTGCACGTCGGCGACCGGGAGTGGGTGCGGCGCGAGCTGGCCGAACGGGGGCTCGCGTTCGACGAAGTGCACTGGCCGGGGGTCCTCACCCCCGGTCTTGTGAACGCGCACTCACATCTGCAGTACTCCGGAATGGCGGCCGTCGGCCGGGGGCGATACCAGGGCTTCGACGACTGGGCGCTCGCGTTTGATCCCATCTACGATGCGGGGCGCGACTGGGCTGCGGATGCCGCGGCCGGTGCCCGTCTCATGCTCGAGGCCGGCACGACCGCCGTCGCCGACATCGTGACCGACGTCGAAGCCAGCACCGCCCTGCACGACGCCGGACTCCACGGCATCACCTACTGGGAGGTGATGAGCTGGACCAACGAGGATTGGGCGCGCACCGGTCGCGCGCGTGTCGAAGCCCGCCTCGACGCGCTCCCCTCCCCTCCGGGCACGGGCCTCTCACCGCACGCTCCGTACTCGCTCGACGTCGTGCCGCTGCTCGAGATCCCCGACATCGTGCGAGAGCGCGGCGGTCGCATCCACCTGCATCTGGGTGAGGCCGCGTTCGAGCGTGAAGCCGAGAACGTGCACGCCGATCCATGGCACGAGCGGCGCCACGGCAGCTTCCGCGAGCTGCGCGGCGACGGATTCGGCACCGGCGCGACGGAGTACGTCGACCAGCTCGGGGTGCTCGGTCCCGATTGCCACATCGCGCACGGGGTCTACATGACCGCCCGCGACCGTGCTCTCCTGCGCGCACGGGGAACGTCGGTGGCGCTGTGCCCCCGATCGAACGAAGTGATCGGACTCGACGAGCCCCCCGTTGCCGCCTACCTCACCGAAGGCAGCCCGATCGCGGTGGGAACCGACTCGCTGTCATCGAGCCCGTCGCTCGACCTCATGGCCGACGTCGCCGCCCTCCACCGCCTCGCCCGCGCGCAGGGCTACACCCACCGTGATCTGCCCGAACAATTGCTGCGCGCCGCAACCCTCGGCTGGGCGCACGCCATGGGGATCGACACCGGACCCGACCGCACCGGATACCTCGCGGTCGGCGCCCTCGCCGACCTCACGTTCTTCGATCTGCCGGTGACCGCGGTCGACGACACCCTCGACACGCTGGCTTCCGCCGGGGCCGGCCGGGCAGCGGCCACCGTCATCGGCGGTCGCGCGCGGTTCACGAGTTCTGCCTTCCACGACGAGACCGGAGTCCGCGCCGATGACTGAGCCGCACGACAGCGCTGAGCCCGCCAGTACTGAGCCCGCGAGCGCCGGGGTCGACGTTCGCCCCGAGACGGCCCGCCGGTTCGCCCTCGAGGCTCACCCCGAGGGCGGGTGGTTCCGGCGCACGTGGACGGCGACCGCGGCCGTCGACACCCCGAACGGCGAGCGTCCGGCGGCGACCTGCATCCACTATCTGCTCGTCCCCGGTGAGCACAGCGCCTGGCACGTCGTCTCGAGCGACGAGATCTGGCTGTGGCACGGACCGGGAACCCTCGAGCTGCGTCTCGGTGGCACCGGCGCCGAGCCGGAATGGACCGAGACGATCGTGCTCGGACCCGATCACGCCGCGGGGCACGTGGCCCAGGGTCTCGTCCCCGCCGGAGTGTGGCAGGAGTCCCGCTTGGCGGGAGACGCCGAGGTGCTCGCCACCTGCTTCGTTTCGCCCGGTTTCAGCTTCGCGGACTGGCGCCTCGCGGTGTCCTAGGATTTCCCTACCTGCATGGTCCGCCGACGCCCGCGGCCGACCTGCTGCGGTGCCGTCACCCGTACGCCATCCGCCCTTTCCGCTCACTCGCGAGGAGACCCGCCGTGTCCGCATTCCCCCGCCGTCGTTCCTGGGCGCTTGCCGCCCTGGTGGCGACCGCCGCCCTGTCCCTCTCCGGTTGCGCTTTCGCCGGCACCGCCGACCCCGCCACGAGCAGCAGTGCCTCGGCGGGATCGCTCGCCACCCTCACGAGCGGCAAGCTCACGATCGCCACGGGCGACCCGGCCTTCGAGCCCTGGGTCTCGAACAACGACCCGGCCAGCGGTCAGGGCTTCGAGGCGGCTGTCTCCTACGCCGTCGCCGACAAGCTCGGGTTCGCCAAGGGAGACGTCGTCTGGGTGCGTTCCACCTTCGACAGCGCGATCGCTCCCGGCACCAAGGACTGGGACCTCAACATCCAGCAGTTCTCCGTCACCGACGAGCGCAAGCAGGCCGTCGACTTCTCGTCGCCCTACTAC
>JAHIOK010000039.1 GCA_018895315.1 Actinomycetota bacterium
CGAAGCTGTTCAGCGAACCATACGACTGGAGCTATGACACCGTCCCGCAGCAGAACCTCGAGGGCCGCACCGTGTACTGGCCGCGGGGGAAGACTCTCGGCGGTTCGTCCTCGCTGAACGCAATGATGTGGATCCGCGGTTTTGCCGCAGACTACGACGAATGGGCGGATGCCGCGGGCCCGGCGTGGTCATGGGATGCCCTGGTGCCCTACTTCCAGCGCGTCGAGCGCACCGAGGACCCCGCAGATCCGACCCAGGGCGTCGATGGAGCTCAATCGATCGAGCACCAACGCGACCCGCGCCCGCACACCGCGGCGTTCCTCGCGGCGGCACGGGAGATCGGGTGTGACGTCACGCGGCCCAACCTCCCTTCCGGGCAGGGGTTCTCGCAGACGATGGTGTCGCAGCACCGCGGCGCCCGCGCGTCGACCGCCGACGCGTACCTGCGGCCGGCGAACCGCCGGCGTGCGCTGCGCGTCGTGACCGGGGCGCTGGTGCGACGCGTGACGTTCGCCGAGGCATCCGTTCCTTCGCGTGGCGCCGCTGAGATGCGGGCGACCGGTCAAGCTGAGGACGATCACGGCCAGAACGTCCTCAGCTCGACCGATTCTCCTCGCCTCGGCGGGGCGGCTCGACCCCGGGCCACGGGCGTCTACGTCGAGATCGATGGCATCACCCGGCACGCCCGCGCACGCCGGGAAGTAATCCTGTGCGGCGGAGCGGTGAACACCCCACAGCTGCTGATGCTGAGCGGCATCGGACCCGCCGACCACCTCGCCGAGCACGGCATCCCGCTCGTCGTCGATTCCCCCGACGTCGGGGCGAACCTGCAGGACCACCTGGTCGCGGGTCTCGCGCCCGAGGCGAAGGGCGGCACCCTCTACGGCGCCGAGAAGCCGCTGCAGCTCGCGAAGTACCTGACGACGCGTACGGGGATGCTGTCGTCGAACGTCGCGGAGGCCTACGGGTTCGTGCGCACCGCGCTCGCCGACGAGGCCGGGATGGCGGCCGGACTGCCCGACATCGAGATCATCTTCGCCTCGGCCCCGTACGTCGGGGAGGGTCTGGTTCCGCTGCCCGGCGAAGGCCTCACGGTCGGCGCGATCTTGCTGCGCCCGCGCAGCCGCGGGACGATCCGGCTCGCATCGGCCGACCCGAACGACAAGGCCGTGATCGACCCGCAGTACCTCAGCGATCCGCTCGATGCGTCAACGATGCTCGCCGGTCTCGCGGTGTGCGAAGAGCTCGTGGCGACCGAAGCGCTCGGCGCAGTGACGACCGGCGGATGGATCCAGCCCGAGGGCGGCGAGCGCATGACCCCCACAGAGCGCGCGGAGCTCTCGATGCGCCGTTACTCGCACACTCTCTATCACCCCGTGGGTACGGCCCGGATGGGCACGGATGCCTCGTCCGTCGTCGATCCCGAGCTGCGTGTACGCGGAGTCGATGGTCTGCGCGTGGCGGATGCGTCCGTGATACCGACCATCATCCGAGGCCACACGAATGCTCCGGCGATCGTGATCGGTGAGGTCGCCGCGGATCTCCTGCGACGGCACTGACCGTTCCGCGACGCGACGATCAGCGAGACGACGTGTCGAAGTACGCGGCGCCGATGATCGCGTCGAAGAAGCCGAGCATGACGCCCGGGATGTCGCCGAGCGGTGTGGAGAGATCGACGAGCAGTACCTGCTTGCTGCCAGGCATCGTGCACCAGTATCGGGCGTCGAGCCGGCGCTGCACCGCGGTCTCACCACCCTGCTCGATCGTCTGTTCGGTGACGGTGTGCAGACGGACGATGAGAGAGCCGGGAATCTCGAGGCGGTGTGCCGTGTCGAGGCCCGGCACCGCGAGAAGACGGAAGCTCTCCTCCAGTGCGGCCATCACCGCGTCGGCTCCGGCGCCGATCGCGGGGCTCATCGACACTCCTTCCGGAACGTGCACGGTGAGCGCGGCGGGAGTGGGCATGCCGGGTGCCACCTCACGGCAGAGGAACAGCGCCTGCGCACCCGCACGCTGCGCGGCGATGACCGCGTCCTGCAGCGCGACGCGCACACGACCGCGGGCGATGGCCGCGTCATCCGCCGGCCCGACGACGGCGCGCGATATCTCGTCGACCGCGCGCCGAGCCGCGTCGTCGTCGCGAGGGTCGATGGCGTACCAGGTTCCGGGCAGCCGGAACTTCAGCGTCGGCAGCGCCGTGTCGACATCCGTCATCAGCCCTGCGCGAGCCGTGCGATGTCGTCTGGGCTCAAGAGCAGCACCGAATTGCCGCCGGACGAAACCTCGAGAACCCCGGCCACCTTGACCATGATCTCGAGCGTTGCCTGACCCTGCGAACCGGATGCGGCGACCGCCGCGGGGGCACCCTGCACGGCGGTAATGCCGACGGTGTGCGAGCGTGCCGTCGCGTCCTGCGCGAGCACGGGAGCGATCAGTCGCACTCTCTGGGCCACGGATTCCACCGACGGGTCGTCGACGTAGACGCGCACGAGAAGCTCGGTGTTCCACGGGGCACCCGGATGCGTGATGTCGACGGTCGTTCCGAGAACGCCCGAGGCGCGCGTGATCTCCTCCGCCAGAGCGGTGTTGTCGGTCGCAGGGCTGCAGCCGACCAACGCGAGCATGCTCGCCATGATGCCGGCCACGATCACTCTCCTTGTCGTCTTCATCATTTCCGAGAGTACTGGCCGTACCAGACGACCTCATGCGTTCCGGTGGACTCGTTCGCGAAGAACACCTCGTCGCCGGGCCGCACGTCGGGTGCCAGGCTGCGCGCCTGATCGGCGTACATGCTCGAATCGTGCACGGGCCAGGTGAGGGTGCGATGCGTCTCCCAGTTGGGCCGCGGGATGTAGTCGCTCGGGTCGAGGCCTACGAATTCCAGCGTGTGCACGGGATCGACCGCGTTGTTGAACTGGGTCACCCGCACATCGCCGGGGATCTCGCTGGCCTGCTTGTCGATCGCAGATCCCGCCGTCACGACCGCGCCGACGCGCCCCGCCAGACTCGGGTCCGACGCGAGCTTGCCTGCCATCATGCCCCCGAGGCTCCACCCGGTGAACATGATGGGGGCATCGCTGTCCATCACGCCGGCCTTCTGCATGGCATCCCAGACGGCCTTCTCGTACTGGGTCCGCACACCGGGAGCCAGCGAAAGCACCGCGTCCGCGCTGAGATCGTTGACGCCGCCCGAGGTGTTGAAGGGACTCCAGTTCTGGGTGCTAGGCAGCTGCACTCGCCACCCGACGACTGTGCCGGCGTCGTCTGTGATGGCGACCACCCTGATCTCGGTGGAGTCCTCGCCGCCGAGTCGGTCCTGGTCGCCGACCTGCTGGATGAGGTCGCCGTAGCCTGCCGGAGGCACGTAGTCGGGATCGTCCGCGAAGTCCTTCACCCACGACGGGCCGGCCGTCGGAGTACCGAGCGCTTCGCGCAGCACGAACATCAGCAACAGCGCCGCAACCAGAGCCGCGGCCAGGACGAGGCCGATCGCCCCGAACAGCGTGAAGATGAGGCCCGCGAGCGCCGCGACGATCATGATGAGCAGGAGCACGACGAGGGCGGAGACGAGGGCGAGCAGCACCTGCTGCAGCGCCTCGACGACCGTGGCCAAGAAGTCCTTCACCCACTCTCCGATGACCGACAGGACCTTGCCGACGCCCTCCCAGAACTGATCCCAGTTGTCGCCCCAGGTGTCGGCACCGTCGGCGATCGCGGTCTCGATCCGCTCGATCGCGCGGGAAGCCGCCTGGTAGATGTCTTCGCGCGCGTCGCTGAGCACGCGGCGCGCGGCGTCGAGCTGCGCGTTCGCCTGCGTCACGGCCGCATGGGCGCGACGCGTGTCGTCATCCAGGGTGTCGATCTGCGCGTCCGTCCCTGTCGCCTCGACGCGCACGCGCTCGGTCTGCAGGTCGCGGACCTCCCCCTCGAGCCCCGGCAGGTGATCCTCGGCGGCGCCAGCCTGATCGGAGGCGACCCGCGCCGTGCGCTGGATGGCCTCGAGATCGACGGCGTAGGTTCGCAGCGCCCGACCGGTGCCCGCGTAGCGTCCGCGCGCCGCGGTCAGCGCATCTGCCGCATCGGTCGCGGCCTTCCCCGCGGAATCGGTCGCGAGGCTCCGCTGGTCGGCGACGAGGTCGCGCAGCGCGTCCGCTGCCGCGGTGATCGCCTCGGCGGCGTCGATCAATTGCTGTGCGCGCGGCGCGAGTTCGTCGGGCCTGCCGTCGAACACATCGGAGAACTCCTCGGCGATGCCCCGACTCACGAGTCGCCCCCGACGCTCGAGCCCGGCGCAGCCGCTGAATCGAACGCATCCGTCACGGTCGAGGCGAGCTGCGCATCGAGATCCGTCATCGTGTCGACGATCGCATCGAGGAGGTCTTGCACCGTGTGCAACTTCTCTTCGAGCTTTCCTCGATTGTGGTCCCAGTTGCCGGAGAAATCGCGGACTTTGCCGGCCAGACGCCGCTCACCGGTGAGGTCGGCGACGTCATCACCCACGCGACCGGCACTCGCGAACGTGTCGGAGGCGCCCTTGACCCGACCGGATGCCGCCCTGAGCGCACCTAGGTCGAGCTCGAGATCGGTCATTCTCTCAGGCTAGGGGAAGGGCGCGGGGAGACCCATGGGGAGGAATCCCCATGGGATCAACCGCGGCCGTCAGCCGGCGAAACGATCCGTCGCCGCACGGAGGGCGGCGGCGATTCCTGGCTCGGACGCCGAGTGCGAGGCATCCGGAATCACCACCAGTTCAGCCTCGGGCCACGCGCGATGCAGATCCCACGCCGTCATGATCGGCGTGCACACGTCGTAGCGACCCTGAACGATGACGGCAGGGATGCCGCGGAGCCGCGAGGCATCCTCGATGAGCTGCCCCTCGCGGAACCACCCGTCGTGCATGAAGTAGTGGTTCTCGATGCGGGCGAACGCGGTGGCCGTCGCCGGCTCGGTCATGCTCGCGACGAGTTCCGGCGCGGGCAGCAGCGTCAGTGTGGATGCTTCCCAGCGGGTCCACGCGACCCCAGCGGGGATGTGCACGGCCGGATCGGGATCGAAGAGGCGGCGGTGATAGGCCTCGATCATGCGCGAGCGCTCGAGCAGCGGGATCGGGGCGATGAAGTCTTCCCAGAGTTCGGGGTGGATCGCGCTCGCACCGCCCTCGTAGAACCACTCGAGCTCGTGCCGGCGGAGCGTGAAGATGCCTCGGAGCACGAGTTCGGACACGGAGTCGGGATGAGCCTCGGCGTAGGCGAGGGCGAGGGCGCTTCCCCATGACCCACCGAACACCTGCCATTGCCCGATGCCGAGGTTGCGGCGCAGGAGCTCCAGGTCGGCGACGAGGTGCCAGGTGGTGTTGTGGCGGAGATCCGCCCTCGGGTCACTCGCGTGCGGCGTGCTGCGCCCGCAGCCTCGCTGGTCGAGCAGGATGATGCGATAGCGCGCCGGGTCGAAGAACTGGCGGTGCCAGCTCGAGGTGCCCGCCCCCGGCCCCCCGTGCAGGAACACCACCGGCTTGCCGGCGGGGTTGCCGCTCTGCTCCCAGTAGATGCGGTTGCCCTCACCCGCGACCAGCATTCCGGTCTCGTAGGGCTCGATGGGCGGATACAGTATTTCGCCGAGGGACGCGGAATCGTTCACAGGCTGCCTCCCGGCACAGAGAAAGTGTCGCAGGCGCGTATTCCGCCCTGGTATCCGGCGGCGAACCAGCGCTGCCGCTGTGCGCTCGATCCGTGCGTCCAGCTCTCGGAGTTCACCTGCCCGCCGGATTCCTGCTGGATGTGGTCGTCGCCGACCGAAGATGCAGCATCCAGTGCGTCGTTGACCTGCGCCTGGGTGGGTGTCTTGAGGTACGCGATGCCGTCGCTGTCCTTCTGGTTCGCAGCGTTCGCAATCCAAGCGCCCGCGAAGCAGTCCGCCTGCAGTTCGGTGCGAACGCCATTGCTTGCGGCTCCGGTGCCGTTGCTGGGGTGCTGGCTCATGATGCCCGCAATCTGCTGCACGTGATGGCCGTACTCGTGGGCGAGGACGTACATCTGTGCCAGCGAACCGGCGGATGCTCCGAACTGCTGACGCAGGAGGGAGAAGAACGTCGGGTCGATGTAGACGGTCTCCTCCGGCGGGCAATAGAAGGGGCCGGTCGCGTTCGATGCGGTGCCACAGGTGGTGGAGGTCTGCTGGTCGACGATGATCAGCTGGGGTGCGCGGTACCCATCGAGGCTGCCGGCCCAGAACTGATCGATGACGACGGATGCCGCGACGAGCCGGCACTCGTCGTTCGCGTTCGCCTGGGCACCCGTCGTGCAGTTCTGGATCTCGGTTCCGCCGCCACCGGCCTGCGTGGTGCCACCGAGGACGCTGGAGAAGTCGCCGCCCGTAAACAGATTGAGCAGGAGGATCGCGATCGCTCCGAGGCCGGCCACGCCGCCGCCCGCGATCGCGATTCCGCCACCGCGGCGCCGGGCGTTGCTACCCCCGACGTTCGCGTTGTCGTTGAACGTCATAGCCTCACGGTACCGTGCACGCCGCCCCGCAACCGGGAACCTCGCGGGCCGGGTGGGCCCGGTCCGGTTAGGGGCCGGGGGCATGGGCCGGGCCGGATCTGTCCCGGGACACCTTCGCCCCCGCGGGGCGGGGAAATCACGCCCCACGGGGACACAACGATCCCGGGGCAGATTGCTCACGTGCATGCGGGGGCCGCAGATGCCGCGGGAATAGGCTCTGGGCATGGCGCAGACACCCACGACCGTGACGATCACCGGTGCCGGAGGGCAGATCGGGTATGCCTTGCTCTTCCGGATCGCGGCGGGCGACATGCTCGGGCCCGATCGGCCGGTACGACTGCGGCTGCTCGAGATCCCGCAGGGCGTGCGCGCAGCCGAAGGAGCCGCCCTCGAACTGCAGGACGCGGCTTTCCCGCTGCTGCGCGATGTCGAGGTCACCGAAAGCGCCGACGTCGCGTTCCACGGCTGCAACATCGCCCTCCTCGTCGGCGCGAGGCCCCGGGGCCCCGGCATGGAGCGGAGCGACCTGCTCGCCGCGAACGCCGTGATCTTCGGCCCGCAGGGCGCCGCGATCGCCGGTCACGCTGCGGCCGACGTGCGGGTGGTCGCGGTCGGCAATCCGGCGAACACGAACGCGCTCATCGCCCGGGCAGCCGCGCCCGACGTGCCCTCCCACCGCTTCAGCGCCCTCACCCGACTCGACCACAACCGCGCCCTGGGGCAACTCTCCGCCGCGCTCGACCGCAGCGTCGACGGCATCCGCAACGTCACGATCTGGGGCAATCACTCCGCGACCCAGTTTCCGGATGTCGCGCACGCGACCGTCGACGGTGCTCCAGTGTTCGACGCGCTCGCCGCGCGGCTCGGCGGACCGGATGCCGCAGCCCGCTGGCTCGACGAGACGTTCATCCCCCGCGTGGCCAAGCGCGGCGCCGAGATCATCGCCGTGCGGGGCTCCTCGTCGGTCGCATCCGCCGCGAACGCGACGATCGACCACGTGCGGGACTGGGTGCGGGGGCGGCCCGCCGACAGGGGATGGACCTCGGCCGCCCTCGTCTCGCGCGGAGAGTACGGCGTGCCCGAGGGGCTGGTCTCGTCCTTCCCTGTGACCTCCGACGGCACCGGCTATCGCATCGTCGAAGGCCTCGATCTCGACGCGCGCGCGGCGCGGCTGGTCGAGGCATCCGTCGCCGAACTCATCGCCGAGCGCGATGCGGTGCGCGAGCTCGGAATACTCTGACGATGGACTTCCTCCTGATCCTGCTCGTCGTCCTGGTCGGCGTCATCGTGGTGGCGGTCACGACCGTGCTCGGCCAGCGGCTCGGCGTGGCCGGCCCCCTGCTGCTGGTGGCCATCGGGATCGCGGTGGCCCTGCTGCCCTTCGTGCAGGTGCCCAACATCAACCCCGACTGGATCCTGATCGGCGTGCTGCCGCCGCTGCTGTATTCGGCCGCCGTCAGCCTGCCCGCGATCGAATTCCGCCGCGACTTCGGCCCCATCGCCGGGCTCTCGGTGCTGCTGGTGGTGATCAGTTCGGTGGTGCTCGGGCTGTTCTTCTGGATGGCGGTGCCGTCGGTCGGCCTGCCGCTCGGAATCGCGCTCGGCGCCATCCTCAGCCCGACGGACGCCGTCGCCACCTCGATCGTGAAGAAGCTCGGCATCGCGCCCCGCGTCGTGACGCTGCTCGAGGGCGAGAGCCTGCTCAACGACGCGGCCGCGCTGGTGCTGCTGCGCACCGCGATCGCGGCGATCGCGGGTGGATTCTCGTTCGTGCAGACCGTCGGCACCTTCGCCTGGGGAGTGCTCCTCGCGGTCGTCGTCGGCTCGATCGTCGGTTACCTCACGGTGCGGCTGCGCGGCTGGCTGCGCAACTCCGCAGCCAACACTGCGATCGGGTTCACCGTGCCGTTCGTGGCGTATCTGCCCACCGAGCACTTCGGCGGATCGGGCCTCGTCGCCGCTGTCGTCGCGGGGCTCGTCACCGGACAGGGGGCGGCGCGCTGGTTCACCCCGGAACAGCGCCTCTCCGACACTCTGAACTGGCGCACGATCGAGCTCGTCCTCGAGGGTGGGGTCTTCCTGGTGATGGGGCTCGAGCTCAAAGACATCGTCCGGCAGAACATCGAGGACCACGAAGGGCTGTGGCACGGCACCTGGCTGGCGCTCACGGCGCTCACGATCGTCATCTTCGTGCGGGCGGTCTATGTCGCGCTGCTCGTCACCGCCCAAGGGCGTCGCGCCCGGAGGATGAGCCACGAGCGCCTTGCCTCGTTCGACGCCCGGATCGACAATGTCGAAGCCCTGCCTCCGGAGGCGTGGCGGCGGCGCAAGACCACCCCGGCGCAGCGCGCACGCACGATCGAGAGCATGCGCACCAGGGTGCGACGCGCGGTCGCCGACCTGGACTACTACCAGTCGGCGCCACTCGGATGGAAGCACGGCACGATCGTCGTCTGGGCCGGGATGCGAGGTGTGGTCACGCTCGCCGCCGCCCAGACGCTGCCGCGGGATTACCCGGGGGTGGCGCAGCGCCCGCTGCTGGTCTTCGTCGCCTTCCTCGTGGCCGTGATCAGTCTGATGCTGCAGGGCTTCACGCTGCCGTGGCTCGTGCGGATGCTGCGTCTCGAGGACACGGGCGGCGAGGGGGTCAGCCGTGAGGAGCAGTCGCGTCTGGACGGCGAGTTGCGGGAGGCCGCGGCATCCGCCCTGCTCGGCACCGAACTCGTCAAGCGCGACGGATCGCCGTTCGACCCCGACATGGTCCAACGGGTCGGCTCGCGGATGACGCAGCCACCCGATGACGAGACCACCGCGGCCGCCCAGGGCGCCCTCGAGCTGAGGCTCGTGCTCATCGATGCGATGCGAGCACGGCTGAACGAGGTGTCACACGACGGCACATTCAGCACCGCGAGTCTTCGCCACTCGCTCGCCGAGCTCGACGCCGACCAGCTGAGCATCGAACTGCGTCTCGAAGACGTCTGACCGGTCGCTCGCGAGAGTTGCGACAGGGGAGAATGGGTGCGGACGAGGGAGCCGGCATGAATGAGACCGTAGGCACGACGGATGCCGCGAACCGGCGTGCTCGCGCGGCCGATGCTCCCGACGAGGCAGCGACCGCGCCGATCCACCTGCCCCACGCGGCCGCGGAATGCGCGGAGTGCTTCACCGAGCTGCAGCGTGACCGTGACTGGTGGCTCGCCCGGCCGACCGGCTCGCGCCTGGTCGGGCTCGTCATCCAGCGTGACGACATGCCCTCCGTCGTGCAGCAGCGCAACGAACTGGCGCGCTTCGGCGTGCCGATCGAGGGGTTTCGGCATCCGGCCCCTCAGATCATGGAGACGTGGGAGCAGCGCCTGGTGACCCTGTTCGGCACGCTCCGCAGCGGGGATGTGCTCGTGGTCACGAGTGTGCACGCCCTGGGCCGCGACATCGACGAAGAGACCAGGACGGTCGCAGAACTGCACCGGCGTGGCGTGGTCGTCAAGGTGCTCGGCCACGGCGGTCGCCACCTGTTCGATGCCGGGCGCTGACGGCGGGTTCCGTTTGCGAACGATTTCGGGTGGTATCGACGGCCCCAGAGCGACCTAAACCGTTCGTAAACGGACGCGAGGCCCGGGTCAGGACTCGTCGGGCTGAGGCGCGTCGAGGAGGGGCAGGTCGTCGCGGGCGACGAGGCGCGCGGCGAGCGCGTGCTCGACGAGACGCACGCGACGATTCGTCGCGAACGACCGCACGCCACCGCGCATTCCGGGTACCCCGATGCGGTCGAGCTTGTCGCAGACGTTGTCGAGCTTGCGGTTGAACCGGGTGAGCGTCCAGCCCAGTCGCTGCGCCGCCTGAGCCGACGTGGGCAGTTCGCTCATGCCACTGCCCTCGCGGCGCAGCACCGGCTCGGCGAGCGCGAGGATCATCAGCCGTTGGCTCACGGTCAGGGGCACCTCGCCGATCGTGCTCTGCCCGACCGCGTCGTCGAACCGCTCGGTCTCGCGGAACGTCGGTGCCTGCGCGTGCACCGTGATCTCGTAGGTCGTCGGTCCCGCGCTGAAGATGATCGTCGTCGTCTCGAACACGAGCGGCAGCCGAGCCCCCGGGGCAAGCCATGCCTGCACCCGCCCGCCCGAATCGGTCACCGTCGCAGCGAGACGGCTCCCGACGTTGGAGAGCAGCCACAACCCCTCAACCCGGTCGATCGCGAGGAAGTGGCGATGCAGGAACAGGTTGTCCTCGATCGCCAGATCGCCCTCACGTCCGACGACGAACCGCTCCCCAGGGCTCACAGGGAAGAATTCACCGGCGAACTCGACCGAGAGTTCGTCAGACAGTGCGGGGCGCGCGCCTGTCACGGTGTGCACCCGCGCGTCTCGGTGGACGACGTCCCGTCGGAGCGGCGGGTCAGCACCGAGAGGCACGTGCGCCCCGAAGCATCGGCCGGCACGGTCACGGTCGGCTCGGTCGCGCGCGTGACCGCACCATCGCCGGCACCCGTCACCACCGCCCACAGATAGGTGTCGCCCTGC
>JAHIOK010000040.1 GCA_018895315.1 Actinomycetota bacterium
GAGGCGAAGCTGCTCATGACGGAGTACTTCGCTCGTTTCGGCGCGGTGCGGGACTACCTGCGCACCTCCGTGCAGCAAGCGCGGATCGATGGCTACACCGAGACGATCTTCGGCCGGCGCCGTCCTTTCCCCGACCTCGCCAGCCCCAACCGCGTCTTGCGTGAGAACGCCGAGCGTGCGGCACTGAACGCACCTATCCAAGGCAGCGCGGCCGACATCATGAAGATCGCGCTGTTCCGCATTCACGACGAGTTCCGCGCGCAGTCGCTCACATCCCGCGTGTTGTTGCAGATTCACGACGAACTCGTTGTCGAAGTCGCACCGGGGGAGTGGGATGTCGCGGCGCAGATCGTGCGCGACCGCATGGGCGATGCCGCGCAGCTCACGGTGCCGCTCGACGTGCAGATCGGTCGCGGCGCAGATTGGGACGAAGCGGGGCACTGACCTGCCCGTCGCTCTGCGGCGACTAGCTGTGGCCGCGCGGCTTCCCTAGGCTCTTCCTATGACTGAAGACACACGAACTCCTACGCCCGTCGACACAATCGCCGATGCGTGGGTGGACACCGTCGCCGAGCTGTTCCCGACAGCGGCGACCTACATCGGGCGTGCGGAGTACAACGACAGGTTCGGCGACTATTCGCCCGCAGGTCACGACCGTGCTGCAGGCGAAGCGCGAGCGACTCTCGCCGCGCTCCAGGCAGCGACGCCGATGGATGCGATCGACGAGGTGACCCGAGACGATCTCTCCCGCGATCTGCAGCTCGAGATCGACCTGCACGCGACCGGCGCACACCTGCGCGATCTGAACGTCATCGCCTCTCCCGCGCAGGACATCCGCGCCGTCTTCGACCTCATGCCTACGGCCACGCCCGATGACTGGTCCGTCATCGCGACCCGTCTCGGTGGGGTTCCGGGCGCGATCCACGGCTACATCGAGACGCTGCGCGAGGGCATCGCCCAGGGAACCGTTCCGGCACGACGCCAGGTGACCGAGGTGGTGACCCAGATCGCTCGCTACACGGCGGACACCGGCTTCTTCGCCACTTTCGCGAGTGAGGCGGCTCCTGACGAAGGCCAGCTGCCGGCGTCGCTCGCTCGTGATCTCGCCGACAACGCCAATGCGGCCCGTGTCGCCTACGACGAACTGGCGTCGTTCCTCGGCGGAGAGCTGGCGCCGGTCGCCGGCGAACGCGACGGCGTGGGTCGTGAGCTCTATTCCCTGGCGTCCCGCCGTTTCCTCGGTGCGACGATCGACCTCGACGAGACGTATGAGTGGGGTGTCGAGGAGCTCGCCCGCATGGTCGCGGAGCAGGAGCAGATTGCGAACGAGATCAAGCCCGGGGCATCCGTGGAAGAAGCGGTCGCATTCCTCGAAGAAGACCCTTCGCGCAAGCTGCACGGCACCGCTGCCCTGCAGCGCTGGATGCAGGAGACCAGCGATCGTGCGATCGCAGAACTGGGCAGCACCCACTTCGACATTCCCGAGCCGATCCGTCGTCTGGAATGCATGATCGCGCCGACGCAGGAGGGTGGCATCTACTACACCGGGCCCACCGACGACTTCTCGCGTCCTGGGCGGATGTGGTGGTCAGTTCCCGAGGGCGTCGACACGTTCGACACCTGGCGCGAGCTGACGACGGTGTACCACGAGGGTGTGCCCGGCCACCACCTGCAGATCTCGCAGGCCGTCTACAACCGCGCAGAGCTCAACACGTGGCGTCGGCTGCTGGCGGGCACCTCCGGACACGCCGAGGGTTGGGCGCTCTACGCCGAGCGCCTGATGGAGCAGCTGGGCTACCTCGACGACCCGGCCGACCGACTCGGAATGCTCGACGGACAGCGGATGCGGGCCGCCCGCGTCGTGCTCGACATCGGGGTTCATCTCGGCAAGCCCCGTCTCGACGGTCAGGGGATCTGGGACGCCGACTACGCGTTGCAGTTCATGCGGGGCAACGTCAATATGTCGGACGCGTTCATCCAGTTCGAGGTGAACCGCTACCTGGGCTGGCCGGGACAGGCGCCGTCCTACAAGGTGGGTCAGCGCATCTGGGAGCAGCTCCGCGACGATTATGCGGCGCGCAAGGGCGATGCCTTCGACATCAAAGAGTTCCACAAGCGCGCCCTCGACATCGGTGGGGTCGGTCTCGACACCCTGCGTGCCGCGATGGCCCGCTGAGTCGGGAATGCCGTGAGGTCGTCAGGGGTTCCATTCACATGCATCGAAAGGAACCTCTGATGACCGCATCCCGCACTCTCGATCTCGGACTCGAC
>JAHIOK010000003.1 GCA_018895315.1 Actinomycetota bacterium
CCTGCTCGACGAGCCGACCGCGAACCTCGATCCCGCCGGGGTCATCGAGGTGCGGGATGCCGTGCGTCGCGCGATCGCGGAGACGGGGGCGACCCTGCTCGTGGTCGAGCATCGCCTCGACATCTGGCTGCCGGTCGTGGACCGGGTGATCGTGCTGGGCGAGGGCCGAGTCGTCGCTGACGGCGCGCCCGATGTCGTCCTGGGCGCGCGCGGCGCAGAGCTCGCGGCAGCCGGAGTCTGGGTGCCCGGCTTTCCTCCCGCGCACCCGGCGGCCCCCACCGAGGTGGGCGACCCACTGCTGAGTGCTCGTTCGCTGGTCCTCTCGCGTCGCCGGGGCACGCCGGTCGCCGGCCCTCTCGACCTCGACGCGTACGCCGGGGAGGTGCTCGGCATCACCGGAGCGAACGGGGCCGGGAAGTCGACGCTGGGTCTCGCCCTCGCGGGCCTGCTGCCGCCCGAGAGCGGCCGGGTCGAGGCATCCGTGGTGCTCGCGGCGGGTGCGAAGGGCGACCCGATCTCGTGGACCTCCCGCGCACTCCTCACCCGCATCGGAACGGTGTTCCAAGATCCCGAGCATCAGCTGCTGGCGACCACGGTGCGCGCAGAACTCGAGATCGGACCCCGAGCCCTGGGGCTGCCCGATGCGCAGATCGCCACGCGCGTGGACGAGCTCCTCGAACGGCTTCGCCTCGCCCCCCTCGCCCTCGCGAACCCCTATACGCTCTCGGGCGGCGAGAAGCGCCGCCTCACGGTCGCGGCCACCCTCGCCACGCGGCCGCGCGTGATCGTGCTCGACGAACCGACCTTCGGGCAGGACGCCACCACCTGGGCCGAGCTCGTCGACATCATCGCGCGCGTGCGTGACGGAGACGGCACGGACGCCCCCGCCGCCGTGATCGCGATCAGCCACGACGACGATGTGCTCACGGCTCTACATGCCAGGCGGTTCGTGGTCGCTTCCTCCGGAATCGAGGGGTCGGCGTGAGCGGGCGAGGGGTGGAGCCGACGAGCCTGATCGCGGAGCGACGCGACCGCCGTGGTCCGATCGCGCACCTCAACCCGGTTGCCAAGCTCGGGGCCGCGGCGCTGATCGGAGCGCCTCTGATTCTCACGATCGACTGGGTATCGGCGGCGACCGCTCTCACTCTCGAGGCGGTGCTGTTCCTGTTCGTGGGGCTCAGCTGGCGGGAGTTCTGGCTGCGTACCTCGCCGGTGTGGATCGCGGCACCGCTCACCGCCGTGACGATAGCGCTGTACGGCGCGGCGAGTGGTCAGATCTACTTCGAATGGCTCCTGGTGCGCGTCAGTGAGGGGTCGCTGTCACTCGCGCTGGCGACGTTCTTCCGCGTGCTCGCCATCGGGTTGCCCGCGGTGGTGCTCTTCGTGACCGTCGATCCGACAGACCTCGCCGACGGGCTCGCCCAGGTGCTGAGACTTCCGAGCAGGTTCGTACTCGGAGGGCTTGCCGGCATGCGGCTCGTCGGGCTGCTCACCGACGACTGGCGAGCCCTTGCGCTGGCTCGACGTGCGCGCGGCGTGGCCGACCGTGGACGCATCCGGCGCCTGCTCGGCATGGCGTTCGCGCTTCTCGTGCTCTCGATCCGCCGTGGATCGAAGCTGGCGACGGCGATGGAGGCCCGAGGGTTCGGCGGGTCCGCGACCCGCACGTGGGCGCGCGAATCCCGGTTCGGCGGCGCGGAGTGGGCGCTGCTCGCGGTCGGGGCGGCGATCGGCGCGATCGCCGTGACGGTGTCGGTCGCGACCGGATCGTGGAACTTCATCCTCGGCTCGACGGTCTAGCCCACCGGAAGCGTGCCGGAGAACTGCTGGATCGGGTCTCAGCGCCGGAAAACTCCGTGCGGAGACGACTTCTCTCGCGCTCAGCAGTTCTTCGGCACGCTAGCCTGAGCCGTGGCGGCGCCCCTGCCGGCTGTCAGGGCCCCCCTGCCGGGTGTCAGAGAGCGTGCCGCCCGTGCTCAGCTTTGCGTGTGGCCCGTGGGCGCCACTCTGCGTGACACTGAGTGCCGCGTATGCTGGAACCGGATGCCGCGGCATCAGCGATTCGAAGGAGAACGCATGAACCTCACCGACGTCAGCGCCCTCGTCACAGGTGGCGCCAGCGGATTGGGCCTCGCCACGGCCCGGCGACTCGCTGAAGCGGGCGCCCGCGTCACGATCCTCGACCTGCCGTCCTCCCCGGGCGTCGCCGTCGCCGCCGAACTCGGCGGTACTGTCGCACCCGCCGATGTCACGAGCCCCGAGCAGGTCGCGGGCGCCGTTGCGCTGGCAGGAGCAGCAGCCCCGCTGCGGGTCGTCATCAACTGCGCCGGCATCGCGCCCCCGGCGAAGGTGCTCGATCGCGACGGCAACCCCTCGTCGCTCGCCGACTTCGAGCGCCTGGTGCGCATCAATCTCGTCGGCACCTACAACGTGATCGGTCAGGCCTCCGCCGCAATCGCCC
>JAHIOK010000041.1 GCA_018895315.1 Actinomycetota bacterium
ACACAGAGTGTGGAGTCGCACACCAGGTGTGGTCTCGGCACGCAGGCAGGCGCGCGGTCTCGGTCAACGTGGGCGGCCCCGCCGAACCCGACATCCGAACCCACACCCAATCGCCGAAACCACATCCTGCAGCCGCCACAGACTGTCGACTCAGACAGAGGATGTGGTCTCGGCAAGCTCAGACAGAGGATGTGGTCTCAGCAAGCTCGGACAGAGGATGTGGTCTCGGCACGCTCGCGTCGCGGAGTGTGGTCTCGGCGAACCCGCACCCGCACCGGCACCGGCACCGCACGGCGCACACGTCGCGCGGCACGGCGGAACGCGGTCAGGCGGGAAGCTGGTCGAGCAGCCAGCGTGTGCCGTGCGCCGAAGCGCCGAGGGCATCCACCCGCGAAGCGAGTTCGCGATCGCTCGTGACGACGGTCACCGAGCGCCCGGCGGACACGAGCCGCTGTGCCTCGGTGACGATCGCGTCATCTCCGGATGCTGCGGCCCGCACGATCCGCACCGGGCCGTCGTCGCCCACCGCCGCGCGCGCCTGACCTTCGACGACCACGCTGATCTCGGGAAACCAAGTGTGCTCCGGGAGGCCGAGGGCCGCGGCATCCATCCCCTCCGCGGCACGCACGGCGAGACGGGCAAGAAGTCGCTCGGTCGCGCCGGCGCGGTCACGCCACCAGCCATCGGGCACCGATCCCACGACATTCGCCGCGTCCACCACGACGGCGGGACGCACCTCGAGCAGCCCGCGCAGCGCGCCCCACGAGGCGGCGAAACCCGGATGCAGCGGCCGATCCTCGACATCGCCCACCGGCACCCAGGCCAGCTCATGGCTCTCCGGGTCGCTGATGACCGGAGCGAACGGGGTCGTGACGTCACCGATCAGCGTCGTGTAGCTCCAGTAGCCGAGGTCGAGCACGCTGAGCAATCGTGGCCGGATCGCTGCTGGCGGGACCCCGGCCTCCTCGGCGGATTCTCGCAGCGCGCCGTCCGAAGCCGATTCGCCCTCGTGCCGGGCACCGCCGGGAAGCGCCCAGGTGTCACCGAAATGACTCCACGACACTCGATGCTGCAGCAGGACACCGCGCTCGGGGTCGAATGCGAGCAGACCCGCCGCGCCGAAGCGCCCCCAGTACCGCTCACCCGTCGGGGCGACCACCCACGCGTCCCCCGGATCACGAGGTCCGGAGGGTCGACGCGGCTCGCCGGGGGCCGGGGGCTCGATACTCACGAGTCCAGCCTGACATATGCCCCGGTCAGCCAGGCGCCTAGCGCTGCTTCTTCTCGCGCACGCGCATGTTGACCACAATCGGGGTGCCCTCGAAACCGTAGAGCTCACGCAGACGTCGCTGAATGTATCGCCGGTAGCCCGGGTCGAGGAATCCGGTCGTGAACAGCACGAAGGTCGGCGGGCGTGTGCTCGCCTGCGTGCCGAACAGGATACGGGGCTGCTTGCCACCGCGCAGCGGGTGCGGGTGCTCGGCGACGAGTTCGGAGAGGAAGGCGTTGAACTTGCCGGTCGGGATGCGCTGATCCCATGAGTCCAGCGCGGTCTCGAGCGCCGGGACGAGCTTGTCGAGGTGTCGACCGGTCCGCGCGGAGATGTTCACCCGCGGCGCCCACGCGACGTGCGCGAGGTCTTGTTCGATCTCGCGCTCCAAGTAGCGACGGCGCTCGGCGTTCTCGAGGTCTTCGTCGGTCAGGCGATCCCACTTGTTGAACGCGAGCACGAGCGCGCGGCCGGATTCGAGGACCATGTCGATGATCCGCACATCCTGCTCGCTGATCGACTCCGACACATCCAGCACCACGACGGCGACTTCCGCCTTCTCCAGCGCCGCGGAGGTACGCAGCGACGCGTAGAAGTCGGAACCCTGCTGCAGGTGCACCCGGCGACGGATGCCGGCGGTGTCGACGAGACGCCAGAGCTTGCCGCCGAGCTCGACCACTTCATCGACCGGGTCACGGGTGGTGCCGGCGAGGTCGTTCACCACGACGCGTTCTTCGCCCGCGGCCTTGTTCAACAGCGACGACTTGCCCACGTTGGGGCGCCCCAGGATCGCGACGCGGCGCGGGCCGCCGATCTCGGCCTTCGCGAAGGCGGACTCGGTCGGCATGACCTTCATGATCTCGTCGAGCAGGTCGGCCACGCCTCGCCCGTGGATCGCCGAGACCGGGTGCGGTTCGCCGAGACCCAGGCTCCAGAGCGCCGCAGCCTCCGGCTCGTGACGCGCGTCATCGACTTTGTTGGCGACCAGGAAGACCGGCTTACCGCTCTTGCGCAGCAGCCTGACGACCTGCTCGTCGGTGGAGGTCGCCCCGACCATCGCGTCGACGACGAACATCACCATGTCGGCAAGGTCGATCGCGACCTCGGCCTGAGCTGCGACCGACTTGTCGATGCCTTTCGCGTCAGGCTCCCACCCGCCGGTGTCGACGAGGGTGAACTGGCGATCCATCCACTCGGCCTTGTACGTGACGCGGTCGCGGGTGACACCGGGGGTGTCTTCGACGACGGCCTCGCGGCGGCCCAGGATTCGGTTCACGAGGGCGGACTTACCCACGTTCGGTCGCCCGACGATCGCGACGACGGGAAGCGCCGGCAAGAACTGGATGCCGTCCTCGCCGAGCGCGACGCCGGCCAGCAGCGCGGCGTCTTCGTCTTCCAGCTCGTAGTCGACGAGGGAGGCGCGCAGCGTCTCCGCCCGCGCCTCAGCGAGCTCCTCATCCAGATCGGCGAGCGTCTCCTCGAGATTGTCGGGGCCGCCCTCGTACTCGTCGTCAGCGCGCATGGGCTGCTCCTGTCGTGGTGTGGACGACGTCCAAGACGGCCTCCACGGTCTGTTCGAAATCAAGCTCACTGGAGTCGACCACTACGACGCCGGGCGCCGCGGTGAGAAAGTCGACCACAGTGGAGTCGGATGCGTCGCGGCGATGAAGTGCGGCGGCCACATCCTCGGCGTCCGAGGTGGCAAGCTCGGCGCTGCGGCGAGCGGCGCGCACATCGGGGGCAGCGGTCAGCAGAATGCGCACCGGAGCATCGGGCGCGACCACCGTGGTGATATCGCGGCCTTCGACCACGACGCCGGGGCGCTCGGACTCTGCCACGAGCAAGCGGAAGAGCGCGTTGATCGACCGGCGCACCGCGGGAACACGGGCGACACCGCTCACTGCATCCGTCACGTCCTGCTCACGGATCGCCTCGGTGACCTCGGTCGCGCCGACGCGCACCCAGTAGTCGTCGGGATCGAGCGAGATCGACAGTCGGAAATCACCGACGACATCGAGCACCGCAGAGGAGTCGGAGGTGTCGATGCCGTGCTCGAGCGCATGCCAGGCAAGCGCGCGGTAGGCGGCACCGGTGTCGAGGTAGCCGAAGCCGAGAGTGCGCGCGACGCGCTTCGAGACGCTGGACTTGCCGCTGCCGGCCGGTCCGTCGATCGCGATCGTGAACACGTCCGGAGCGATCTCTGGATCGTCGGCGGGCTTGGTGATGGCCTCAGTCATTCGTGGTGCTCGCAATCTTCCATCCCCGAGAGACGAGGCCTTCCGCCGCCCGGCGCACGGCGCCAGGCACGACGCTGATCTCGGCGAGCCCGAACTGCGCCCCCGGCGAGTGCTCGAGCCGTAGGTCTTCGACGTTGACATCGAGGTCGCCGAGCTCGCCGAACAGCCGACCGAGCTGTCCTGGGGTGTCGTCGACCATGACGACGAGCGCCTCGAAACGACGGTTCTGGCCGTGCTTTCCGGGCAGTCGCTCGACGCCCTCGTTGCCGCGGCGGATCGTGTCGGCGACGGAACGCCGCGCGCCCGGCGCGTCGGGTTCGCGCAGGGCATCGGCGACGACGCCGAGATCGACCGCGAGCTGATCGAGGACGTCGACGACCGGTGCGGCGTTCGCGCCGAGGATCTGCACCCACAGCTCGGGGGCGGATGCCGCGATGCGCGTCGTGTCGCGCACGCCCTGGCCTGCGAGCCGGAGCGAACCCTCGGGCGCTCCGACGAATCGCCCGGCGAGCAGGCTCGCGACGAGCTGAGGTACATGGGAGACGAGCGCCACGGAGCGGTCGTGCTCGTCGGGGGTCATCTCGAGCGGGGTCGCTCCGAGGTCGAGCGCGAGGCCCTCGACGAGCGCGAGGTCTGCGGCCGAGGTCTCTTCATCGCGGCAAACCACCCAGGGCCGCCCGACGAAGATGTCAGCGCGGGCGGAGATCGCTCCCCCGCGCTCTCGTCCGGCGAGCGGGTGCGAGCCGATGTAGTGGGTGAGGTCGATGCCGCGGCCGCGCAGGGCATTCAGCGGTTCGAGCTTGACGCTCGCGACATCCGTGACGACGGCGTCGGGGTAGCGACCAAGCTCGCGCGCGATCACGTCGGCCGTCACATCGGGCGGCACGGCGACCACCACGAGCGACGGAGCATCGTCAGCCGCCGGCATCCGTCCCGCTCCGTAGTCGACGGCCAGGCGCAGCTGCGCCGGGGAGGTGTCGTCCAGGATGACGTCGACGTCGAGCGCACGCAGTGCGTGGCCGATACTCGATCCGAGCAGGCCCGCCCCGATGATGCGCACCGGGCCACGGGTGCGCGCGACGACGCGGGCGCGCGCGGGCTCGGTGGTGGTGTCGCTCACTCGGTCTCCTGGTCTCCCGGCGATCCATCTCCCGGCGCCTGGACAGACGCGGTCGATGGCGTATCGCCGTCGCGGCGCGCCAATGTCAGCAACGCGCCCCGCTCCACTGTAGTCAACTCGCGGGTGCGCCCCACCGGGAGGGCTCCCAGGTGGAGCGGCCCGAACTGTCGTCTGACCAGCTCCAGAACCGGATGCCCGACCTCGGCCATCATGCGCCGCACGATGCGATTGCGCCCGGAATGCAGCGTGAGCTCGACGAGGCTCCCCTCTCCCCCGGCAGATGAGCGCGCCGAGGCATCCAGGAGTCTGGCCTTGTCGGCCACGATCGGGCCGTCGTCCAGTTCGACGCCCTTCGTCAGCTGGGAGATCGTCTGCGCAGTGACTCGTCCGGCGACCTTCGCGATGTAGACCTTGGTGACTCCGAAGGAAGGATGGGCAAGCACGTGCGCGAGCTCGCCGTCGTTGGTCAGGACGAGCAGACCGCTGGTGTCGGCGTCCAGTCGGCCGACGTTGTAGAGACGTTCTTCCCATTCATCGGTGTAGCGGCGCAGATCGCGGCGTCCCCGATCGTCGCGCATAGAGCTGACGACGCCGGTCGGCTTGTTCAGCACGACGTAGCGTTTGGAGGCGTCGAGCTGGATGGCGGTGCCGTCGACGTCGACGAGATCGGTCTCAGGGTCAATGCGCGAACCGAGTTCTGTCACGACCTCGCCGTTCACCCGGACGCGGCCCTCCACGATCATCTGCTCGGCCACGCGGCGCGAGGCGACACCCGCGTTCGCGAGCACCTTCTGCAGCCGCACTCCGTCCATGCTCAATTCATCGCTCATCGCACGTTCTCGCTTTCGAATCCGTCCGCGCCGTCTTCGAGCAGCGGGGAGATGTGAGGCAGCTCGTCGAGCGAGTTGATGCCGAGGTTCACCAGCAGTGCGTCGGTGGTGCCGTAGTTGATCGCGCCGGTCTCGGCGTCCGTGAACAGCTCGGTGATCAGCCCACGGGCCAGCAGGGTGCGCACGACCGAGTCCACATTGACCGCGCGGATGGATGCCACCTGGCTGCGGGTCACCGGCTGTTTGTAGGCGATGACGGCCAGCGTTTCGAGCGCGGCCTGCGAGAGACGCGACGGCGCCTGGGCGTTCACGAACTCCGAGACGAGCTCGTCGTGCTCCTCCCGCACGTATAGCCGCCAGCCACCGCCGACCTCACGCAACTCGAACCCGCGGCGGGGTCCTGTGCCGCGACCGTCGTAGTCGTCGACAAGACCCTCGACAGCCTGTCTGACGGCGGGAACGGGCGCGGCGACAGCAGTCGCGAGACTCACGAGGCTCTGCGGCTCGTCCACGACGAGCAGGATCGCTTCGAGGCGTCGTGCAACGTCCGCGAAGGCGGGGGCGGAGTGGTCAGCGGTCATAATCTGCTCCCAAGGTGGCGAGATTCTCTTCGGTCCAGCGTTCGGCCGTCCAGCGCAGGGTCAGCTCGCCGAGTGGTTCGAGCTGCTCGAACGAGATCGCTGCGTGGCGGTACAGCTCGAGCACGGAGAGGAATCGCGCGACGACGACCCCCGGCTGGTGCACCCCGGCGATGAGTTCACGAAAGTTCAGGGTTCCCGCACGGCGGAGGAGCGCGACGACCACGGCCGCCTGCTCGCGGATGCTGATCAGCGGCGCGTGGAGGTGGTCGAGTCCGACGTGCGGAATCTCTTTCGGCGCGAACGCGAGGAGCGCCAATGCCGCGAAGTCCTCCGCGCTGAGCGTCCAGACCAGCTCGGGCACGGCACGCCGATACTTCTCATCGAGCCGCACCGCTCTCACGTGCCGACGATCCTCGGTCTGCAGTCGTCCGGCGAACCACCCCGAGACCTCCTTGAAGGCGCGGTACTGGAGCAGTCGGGCGAACAGCAGGTCGCGAGCTTCGAGGAGCGCGACGGACTCGGCGTCGACCAGCTCGCCCTGTGGCAGGAGCCCGGCCACCTTCATATCGAGGAGTGTGACCGCAACGACGAGGAATTCGGATGCTTCGTCGAGCTCCTCATCCGGGCCGACCTGGCGCAGGTAGGCGATGAACTCATCGGTCACCCGACTGAGCGACACCTCGGTGATGTCGAGCTGGTGCTTTGTGATCAGCGACAGCAGCAGATCGAACGGTCCGTCGAATACACCGAGCGACACGCGGAAGCCTGCGCCGTCGGCAGCGGTCTCAGATGCCGGTTCGTTCACCGGCGGGATGTCGGGGGTGGCGTCCCGCTCAGGCGACGGCGCCACGGGCGACCAGCTCCCGCGCCAGCCGCAGGTAGGCCTGTGCAGCGGCGTGTTCGGGCGCGAACTCGGTGATCGGCATGCCCGAGACCGAGGCATCCGGGAACTTCACCGTGCGGCCGATGACGGTCTCGAGCACGTCGTCACCGAAGGCGTCGACGACCCGCTCGAGAACTTCCCTCGAGTGCAGCGTGCGCGGGTCGTACATCGTCGCGACGACACCGTCGAGGACGATCGACGGGTTGAGGCGATCGCGCACCTTGTCGATGGTCTCGATGAGCAGCGCGACACCGCGCAATGCGAAGAACTCGCACTCGAGCGGGATGATCACTCCGTGACTCGCGGTGAGTGCATTGACCGTGAGCAGTCCGAGCGAGGGCTGGCAGTCGATCAGGATGACGTCGTAATCGGCGCTGATCTTGCGGAGCACGCGGGAGAGGATCGTCTCGCGAGCGACCTCGTTGACGAGGTGCACCTCAGCGGCTGAGAGATCGATGTTGGCGGGCAGGATGTCGAGGTTCGGGGTTCGGGATGCCACGATGACGTCGCGCGGGTCGCGTTTGGTGTCGAGCAGCAGGTCGTAGACCGTGGGGATCTCGTGGGTCTGGATGCCGAGTCCGGCCGACAGCGCGCCCTGCGGGTCGAAGTCGACGGCCAGGACTCTGCGCCCATAGCCGGCGAGCGCCGCCGCGAGGTTGATGGTGGTCGTCGTCTTGCCGACGCCACCCTTCTGGTTGCAGAGCGAGATGATGCGGGCCGGGCCGTGACTCTCCAGCACGGGCGGCGTCGCGAAGCCGTGATACGGCCGCCCCGTGGCTCCCATCGGGGTACCCCCGACGTCTTTCGACCCTGATGTCGATCTCTTCTGGGCCGTGCCCTTCGTCGCGCTGCCCGCCACGGAAACTCCTGCCTTCAACTGTCTCCTGCTCGATTCTAGCGACGAGCACAGCCCGGGCCGTGATGCCTCGCGGGCGTCACCGCGCACGGGGGTGAGATGTCGCGTACACATCGCGCAGTGCGTCGACCGTGACATGGGTGTAGATCTGGGTCGTCGCGACGGACGCGTGCCCGAGGAGCTCCTGCACGACCCGCACATCGGCGCCGCCCTGCATGAGGTGCGTGGCGAAGGAGTGCCGCAGCGTGTGCGGTGACACATGCGCCGTCAACTGGGCGCGATCGGCCGCCTGCTGCATGATCAGCCAGGCGCTCTGGCGTGACAGCGGTGCCCCGCGTGCTCCGAGGAACAATCGTGGCGACGCGAGACCACGCCGCGACAGTTCTGGGCGAGCGCGCGTGAGGTAAACGTCGATCGCAGCGCGCGCATAGGAGCCGACCGGGATGATGCGCTCCTTAGATCCCTTCCCTCGCACGCGCACGATGTCACCCTGGGCGAGGTCGTCGACGTCGAGCTGCACGACCTCCGACACGCGAGCTCCTGTCGCGTACAGCAGCTCCAAGAGGGCGCGATCCCTGAGGTGCACGAGCTCGACCGCGACCGGCGGCTCCGCAGACGCCGAACCCATCGCCAGCGCTGGGCCTGCAGCATCCAGCAGCTGCTCGACCTGTTCGATCGTCAGGGCCTTCGGCAGTCGGCGGGCCAGCTTCGGTGGAGCGAGGCGCCCACTGGGATCATTGGCCGAGATGCCTTCCCGTGCGAGGAAACGGTGAAAGCTGCGCACCGACGACTGCAGCCGCGCGAGGCTGGATGCCGCGGGCCGCGGCTCTGCGGCAGCGCGATCGGCCACGAACTCCGCGACGAGCGACGGTGTGACATCGGCGGGATCATCGACCCCT
>JAHIOK010000042.1 GCA_018895315.1 Actinomycetota bacterium
CGCCCACCACCGCCGCTACCTGATGTGCCGCCCCGAGCACTTCACCGTCAGCTACACGATCAACCCCTGGATGGAGCCCGCGAAGCCCACCGACACCGCCAGGGCGCTCAGCCAGTGGCAGGTGCTGCACGACCTCTACCTCGAGCTCGGCCACGAGGTCGAGCTGATCGACCCCGTCGAGGGACTGCCCGACATGGTCTACACGGCCAACGGCGGGTTCCTGATCGACGGTGTCGCGTACGGCCCGAAGTTCCGGTTCCCGGAGCGGCAGGGCGAGTCCGGGCCGTTCATCGAGTGGTTCCGCGCGCACGGGTTCGACACCCGGGAGCCCGTCGAGGTCAACGAGGGCGAGGGCGACTTCCTGCTCGTGGGCGACACGATCCTGGCCGGCACCGGCTTCCGCTCGACCGACGACAGTCACCGCGAACTCCGCGCGGTGTTCGGCCGCGAGGTCATCACCCTGACCCTCACCGACCCGCGCTTCTACCACCTCGACACGGCGATCGCAGTCCTGGACCCCGTCGAAGGCGTACGGGACGGCGGCCCCGAGCACGCCACGATCGCCTACCTCCCGTCGGCGTTCGACGCCGAGAGCCAGCGGGTGCTCGCCGAGCGCTACCCCGACGCGATCCACGTGTCGGACGAGGACGGCGCGGTGTTCGGGCTCAATTCCGCCAGTGACGGTCTGAACGTCATCATCTCGCCCCGCGCGAAGGGCTTCGAGCAGCAGCTGCGCGAGCGCGGCTACAACCCGATCACGGTCGATCTCTCCGAGCTCCTGCTGGGCGGCGGCGGCATCAAGTGCTGCACGCTCGAGCTGCGTGACCGCGCATGAGCGCCGCCTCGCTCGACACGAGCGCCGTCCGCATCATCGCGGCCGAGCACGAGCACCTCGCGCACAACTACCACCCGCTTCCCGTCGTGATCGCCCGCGGGCAGGGATCGTGGGTGACGGATGTCGAGGGCAAGCGCTACCTCGACCTGCTGTCGGCCTACTCGGCGCTGAACTTCGGGCACCGGCATCCGGCTCTCGTCGCTGCTGCCCAGGAACAGCTCACCCGTCTCACTCTCACCAGCCGCGCCTACCACAACGACCAGCTCGGTGCTTTTGCTGCGGGGCTTGCCGAACTCTGCGGGAAAGACCTCGTGCTGCCCATGAACACCGGTGCCGAAGCCGTTGAGACCGGCATCAAGGTCGCGCGCGCCTGGGCCTACCGGGTGAAGGGCGTGACACCGGATGCCGCGACCATCCTCGTCGATCACGGCAACTTCCACGGCCGCACGACGACGATCGTCGGGTTCAGCGATGACGCCGAGGCGCGCGCCGGCTTCGGGCCGTTCACCCCCGGGTTCGTGCACGTGCCGTTCGGCGACGCATCGGCGATCGAGGCGGCCATCGATGAGAACACCGCCGCCGTGCTGATCGAGCCCATCCAGGGCGAGGCCGGGGTCGTCATCCCGCCGGACGGATACCTTCGCGCCGTGCGTGAGATCTGCACGCGCCGCGGAGTGCTGTTCATCGCCGACGAGATCCAGTCCGGCCTCGGCCGGGTCGGCACGACGTTCGCCTGCGACCGGGAAGAGGTCGTTCCCGACGTGTACCTCCTCGGCAAGGCGCTGGGCGGCGGCATCCTGCCCCTCTCTGCGGTCGTCGCAGACGCCGATGTGCTCGGAGTGATCCGCCCCGGCGAGCACGGATCGACGTTCGGCGGAAATCCGCTGGCCGCCGCGGTGGGTGCGCGGGTCGTCGAGATGCTGGCGACGGGGGAGTTCCAGCGCCGCGCGGCCGTGCTCGGCGAGCACCTCGAAACCCGCCTGAACGAGCTCATCGGTCACGGCGTCATCGCGGTGCGCGTCGCCGGACTCTGGGCGGGCGTCGACATCGATCCCGCGATCGGCACCGGCCGGCAGGTGGCCGAGCGGCTGCTGGCGCGCGGCGTGCTCGTGAAAGACACGCACGGTCAGACCATCCGGATCGCCCCGCCGATCGTCATCCGCGCAACCGAACTCGACTGGGCCGTCGAGCAGCTCCGCGTGGTGCTCACCGCCTGATCCCGAGATAGCAAAGGAGTCGCCGATGGAGCCGACTGATGACTCGTCCCGGTCGTTGATCGACCGAGCCTTCACGATCCTCGGCACATTCCATGGCGGTCGTGTGCGGCAGACGCTCTCCGAGATCAGTCGTCGCAGCGAGCTGCCCATCGCGACCTGTCATCGCATCGTCAGGCGGCTCACCGAGTGGGGCGCGCTCGAGCGCGACGCCGACAGCAGTTACAACATCGGGTTGCGGCTGTGGGAGGTCGCCTCCCTGGCACCGAGATCGGTGGGGCTCCAACGCTTGGCGCGCCCGTACATGCAGGACCTGTACGAGACGACGGGATACGCATCGCATCTCGCCATCCGCGAGGGACGGGAACTCGTCTCGATCGATCGATTCCAGAGCCCCCGTCGGCAGGTGCGCCGTCCGCAGGTGGGAGTGCGGTATCCGCTGCACGCGACCGCCATCGGGCTGGTGCTGCTGGCGAACGCACCCGTCGATGTCCGCGCGGAGGTGCTCGCCGGCGAACTCGAGGCGTTCACGCCGCGCACGTTCACCGATCCCGTCGAGCTGGAGCGTCTGTTGGATGACATCCGGCACACGGGCTACGCGGTCAGCGACCGTCAGGTCGATAATGTGCACGTCGGCGTGGCCGCGCCCATCCGCGGCGCCGACAAGACGGTGGTCGCCGCGGTCTCGCTCGCGCTCACCGAGCAGGACGTCGACGGCAAGAACCTGATCCACCTCGTGCGCCTCACTGCGGCATCCATCTCGCGCGCCCTCGACGCCGCCGGCTTCGGCCGCGCAGAGGAGTGAATCCCCTCAGCGTGCGATCTCGGCGGATTCTCGTGCTGCCAGTTCGCGGGCAGCGTCTTCTTTGACTCGAGCCAGCTCGAGCTTTCCGGTCTGCGACCGTCCG
>JAHIOK010000043.1 GCA_018895315.1 Actinomycetota bacterium
ACGGTGTTCCAAGGTCCGAAATCGGAGACCGTGTCGGCGGCTGTGGAGACGGATGCTCCGTTCATGCTGATCGATGGCGCGGTGCTGACCTCGACTCCCGGCGCCCAGACGCTTCGTGCGCAGGGCACCGGGACGATCTTCGCCTCCTACGGCCGTACGGCCGATGTCAAGGCCTGGCTGGCCACGGTGCCGTACAACGAGGTGTCGCTCGATCCCGCCGGGAACGTCGTGACGACTCTGGTGAAGCCCACGGATACCGCGAGCACGTCTGACACTCCGGCTGCGGGGGACGCAGCTGCGCCGGCGACCGCGCACGATCCCGTCGGATCCGACCTCTGGTTCGACGAGTTCCAGCAGAACGATCTCTTGGTCGCTCCGCTCCAGTTGCCCGCGACGATGAGCGTGCTCATCGCGGCCGATGGCACGGCGGATGCTCCATCTCAGGTGTCGGTCTCGTGGCCGCTCCAGAGCACGACACCATGGGCAGGACCCCTGTTCGTTGCAGGCGGCATCCTGATGGCAATCGGCGTCTTCCTGTACGTCCTTGGTCTGCGCCACAACCGGCGCTCACGGGGCCCGCGCCGCAAGGGGCTCCCGCCGTTGCCGGAGACGCAGCCCATAGACCTCGCGGTCGAGGGGGCCGAGAAGGGTGTGATCAGTTCGGGTCGCCCGCCCCGCCGCCGCGGACTCCCCGGCCGTCGCACTCTGATCGCGGTCCCGGTCGTTGCCCTGTCGGCCGCTCTCTTCACGGGTTGCACGGCTGACTCGTGGCCGCAGATCGCCGCGACCGAGACGGCGTCGCCCTCCGCATCCGTCATTGTGCCGGACGGGCAGCAGACGCCCGCCGTCACAAGGGCGCAAGCCGAACGCATTCTGACCCGGGTCGCGAAGACCGTGACCGAGGCCGACGAGAAGAAGGACGCCACCCTCGCCGCCACCCGCCTCACCGGGGCCGTGCTCGCTGAGCGAACCACCAACTACACGCTGCGTAACGCGATCGCCGACTACGCAGCTCTTCCCGCTATCCCTTCATCACCGCTCGCCGTCGTACTCCCGCAGGCATACGACCAGTGGCCACGCACGGTGATGACGGTGGTCAAGGACGAGACCGACAGCACGAAGCCGCCGACGATCATGGTCTTGACCCAGAACGACCCCTGGTCGGAGTATCGGGTCAGTTACATGGCGAGCCTGGAGGCATCTGCAGCGCTCCCTGGTCTCGCCCCTGACTACGTCGGCGCGCAGCAAGTCCCACCCGACTCGTCGTTCTTGCTCATGGCGCCCAACAAGATCGCGGCCGCCTACGCGGATCTGTTGAACAAGGGCGACGCCAGTACGTTCGCCGCGGACTTCGACTCCACCAACGATCAGTTCCGCGTGGGTGTCGCGGCTGACCGAGCGAAGCGCCTTGAGGCGTTCAACCAGACCGCAGCGAGCACGGGGAGCCTCAGCTTCGAGTCCACCGCGGGCTCTCAGCAGCCGGTCGCGCTCCAGACCGTCGAGAGCGGCGCCATCGTCGCCGTCAATATCAACGAGATCGACACCGTGAAGCCGACGAACTCGGATGCCGTCATCAAGCTCGACGCGAACCCTGCCGTGAAGGCGTTGGCGGGCGTCGATCAGTCCGCCACCGGCTTCACCACCACCTACAGCGACCAGCTCTTCTTCTACGTGCCTGGCCTCGGCTCGACGGACAAGATCCGTCTGCTCGGCTACGGATCCAACCTCCTCGACGCGAAGGCTATCAAGTGAGCACTCCCGCCCCCGGCGCCGTCATGCGCGGCGCCGTCGATCTGTCCGCCCTCCGCAATCGCACACAGGTACCGCCGCAGGCGACGCCCGCGGCCGCTGGATCGGACGCGGCAACTGCCCGCGCGATCTCGGTGGCGTCGTTGGTGATGGATGTGACCGACGAGTCATTCGGTGACGCGCTGGAGCTCTCGCGCACGGTGCCGGTCATCGTCGACCTGTGGGCCGAATGGTGTGGTCCGTGCAAGCAGCTCAGCCCGATCCTCGAGAGGGTCGTGACGGAGCTCGCGGGCCGTGTCGTGCTCGCCAAGGTTGATGTCGACGCCAATCCGCAATTGGCGCAGGGCTTCCGAGCGCAGTCGATTCCGATGGTCGTCGCGCTCGTCGCCGGGCAGCCGGTCCCGCTGTTCACCGGCGCCGTTCCCGAACAGCAGGTGCGCGACGTCTTCGCACAGCTCCTGCAGCTCGCCGCGCAGCAGGGTGTGACCGGCACCGTCGAGGTCTCCGGTGCCGCCAATGAGCAGATTCCCGCGGAGCCCGCGATTCCACCGCTGCACGCCGAGGCATACGACGCGATCGAAGCAGGCGACTATCCTCGCGCCGTGCGTGCCTACGAGGCGGCTATCGCGGAGAACCCACGTGACGACGACGCGATCGCGGGACTTGGCCAGGTGCGCCTGCTCCAACGCGTGCAGGATGCCGACCTCCAGGCCGTCCGCGCCGCTGCGGCGGCCGATCCGACCGACGTGGCAGCCCAGTTCGCTGTGGCTGACCTCGATGTCGCGGGTGGCCACGTCGAGGACGCATTCACCCGCCTGCTCGACCTGTTCGCGGCGCTTCCCACGGACGATCGTGCGCCCGTCCGGGAGCGTCTTCTGGAATTGTTCGGCGTGGTCGGAACGAGCGACCCGCGGGTCATCCGGGCCCGCGGAACGCTCGCATCCTTGCTGTTCTGACCCTTCAGTCGGCTGCTGTCACCGACGCGATCTCGATCTGTCGGTCGTGGCGAAGCCACAGCACGCCCAACGGCGGCAGCACGAGACGGGCGCGACGATCCGCGTCGGCGTGAACGACGCCGAAGTTTCCGACACCCGAACCGCCGTACACCTCGGCATCCGTGTTGAGAACTTCTTGCCATACCCCGGCTTCCGGCAGATCGAGCTCGTAGTCGTGCAACGGGACGCCCGAGAAGTTGCACACCACGACCACGGTGTTTCCGTGCCAGTCACGCCGCACGAACGCCGAAACGTTCGAATTCCAGCTCGGCCCGCCGATCCGTGAGAATGCCTCGCCGTCGCTGTCGCGCGCCCACAGCGCGGAGTGATCGCGGTAGGCGCGGTTCAATGCTGCGACGAACCCATGCAGCTTCGCATGCGATGGCTGGTCGAGCATCCACCAGTCCAGGCCCCGCCCTTCAGACCACTCGGACATCTGCCCGAACTCCTGGCCCATGAACAGCAGCTGCTTCCCCGGATGACCCCACATGTACGCGAGGTAGGCGCGCATATTCGCAAGCTTCTGCCAGTGATCGCCGGGCATCCGGCCGAACAGACTGCCCTTGCCGTGCACGACTTCGTCGTGGCTGATCGGCAGGATGTAGTTCTCGCTGAACGCGTACACGAAGGAGAACGACAGCTCGCCTTCATGGTGTGAGCGGTACATCGGGTCGCGTGAGATGTAGACGAGAGAATCGTTCATCCATCCCATGTTCCATTTGAATCCGAAGCCCAGTCCGGCCTGGCTCGTCGGCGCGGTCACCCCGGGAAAGCTCGTGGACTCCTCAGCGATCATGGCGATCCCCGGGTAGCGCTTGTAGGCGGTGGCG
>JAHIOK010000044.1 GCA_018895315.1 Actinomycetota bacterium
CGACGTGCATCACCGGAGGCGAGCCGGATCAACGAGGCGCGAGCCTCCGGGGCGAGGATCACCGCACCGGCGAGACCGCGGGGATCATCGACGGCGCGGTCGACGAGACTTCCGAGGTCATCGTCGGTGAGCGGCTGCAGTGTGAGAAGGAGCGAGCGGGAGAGCAGCGGGGAAATGACGGAGAACGATGGATTCTCCGTCGTCGCGGCAATCAGCACGACCCAGCCGTTCTCGACCCCCGGCAGCAGCGCGTCTTGCTGGGCCTTGGTGAACCGGTGGATCTCGTCGAGAAACAGGATGGTGGAATGCCCGTAGAGATCGCGCTGGGTGAGCGCCTCCTGCATGACCTCACGCACATCGCGGACGCCGGCCGTGACCGCTGAGAGCTCCACGAAACGGCGCCGAGAAGAACGCGCGACCGCCTGTGCGAGCGTGGTCTTACCCGTTCCCGGCGGACCCCACAGAATGATCGACACGGGTGCCGCCGACGCCGCCTCCGGGTTCGCCAGGGTGACGATCGGCGAACCGGGGGTGAGCAGGTGACGCTGACCGGCGACCTCGTCGAGCGATGTGGGACGCATCCGCACCGCCAGCGGCGTCTGCCCCTGGAACAGCGCGGTCGGTGAACTCATCGTTACAGGCTAGTCGCGCCCTGCGACACCTGGCTTTGGCGGCCCGACACCCGTGTGCGTAAGATCTAGCGGGCCCGGGTCGACCGGGGTGGAGGAGGTCCCGTGGCCAGTGGCGGCAAGGATCGCGCGACGCGCGATGCACGCGAACGTGCGCGGACCTATCAGGCGCGGCAGAGCTATCGCGAAGGGCAGTTGCGGAGACGCTCGCGCGACAACCTCATCGCGGCCATCGTCGGCGGCGTGCTCATTCTCGGCGTGGTCGGCGGCCAGGTGGCCTACTTCACGGCTGGTCCCGGTGCCCCCGTGCCCACGGATTCTCCGTCGCCGTCGGGGTCTCCCACCGAGCTCGCGCCGACGCCCACCACCACGCCGTAGTCGGACGGTCCCACCGGGTCTCCCCCGGTGCGCGTACTAGGCTGACTCTGACCATCCCCACACTGGCGTCGAACGCCGCGACGAGGTGCAACCCGTGACTGCCGCCGCAGACTCTCCCGAAACGCCCGAGAACATCGAGGCGCCCGCCATCGCCGAACCCTGGGGCCGCGTCGACGACGACGGCACCGTCTCGGTGCGCGAGGGTGCCGAATGGCGGGTCGTCGGGCAGTACCCCGACGGTTCCCCCGAAGAGGCACTGGCCTACTTCGAGCGCAAGTACGCCGATCTCGCCGGAGAGGTGGGCCTCCTGGAGGTGCGCCACCGCCGCGGCGGAGCCTCGGCATCCGATCTTCGTTCCACCGCCGCATCGGTGCGGACGAAACTGAAGGATGCCGCCGCCGTCGGCGACCTCGCATCGCTGAGCCGCCGACTCGACGCCCTCACCGAGCATCTCTCCGCCGCATCCGCCACCGAGGCCGCGGCCGCCCGCGCCGAGGTGGACGACGCCGTGCGCCTGCGCACGGCGCTCGTCGAGAAGGCTGAAGCGCTGGCTGCACGCGACCCGCGCAGCATCCAGTGGAAGCAGATGTCTGCTGAGATGTCCGAGCTCTTCGACCAGTGGCAGGCGCACCAGCAGAACGGACCGCGGCTGCCGAAGGCCGCCGCGCAGGCGCTGTGGAAGAGATTCCGCGACGCCCGTTCGACGATCGACCGGCACCGTCGTGAGTTCTACGCCGAACTCGACGAGACCCACAAGTCTGCTCGTGACGCCAAGACGCGCCTGGTGGAGAAGGCCGAGGCCCTCGCCCCCAAGGGCGAGGACGGCATCGGCGCGTACCGCGAACTGCTCGATCAGTGGAAGGAGTCCGGGCGCGCAGGCAATAAAGCCGACGACGCACTCTGGGCTCGATTCAAGGCTGCCGGCGACGCGCTCTACGCCGCACGCTCCGATCGCGAAAGCGCTGAGGTCGAAGAGTCGCGCGAGAAGATCGACGCCAAGCGCGCCCTCCTCGAAGAAGCCAAGGCAATTGCCGACGAGAAGCGCACCACCGCCGCGCGCACGCTTCTGACCGGAATCCAGCGCCGCTGGGACGAGATCGGGCGCGTCTTCCCCCGCGACAAGGAGCGCTCCCTCGACGACGAGCTGCGCAAGGTCGAACAAGCGCTGCGCACCCGCGAAGACACCGACTGGAAGCGCAACAACCCCGAGACCAAGGCCCGCACGAACGACATGACGCGGCAGCTCGTCGAGGCGATCGAGAAGCTCGAGGCCGAACTCGAGGCCGCGACGAAGACCGGTGACAAGAAGGCCATCGTGGAAGCCTCCGAGGCTCTCGAAGCCCGCAAGGCCTGGCTGCGCGCGGTCGGCGGCTGATCCGCGGGTTCTCCACAGATCGGGTGCTTCGGCATCCGAGCGCCTACGCGGTCGGGCACACTGCCTGACATGCACTCGCGATTTCTCTACTTCGCCGGCGATCGACTTTCCGCGGCCGAACTGTCAGCGGCGCGCCTCGACGGTCACCTCGTGGAACTCGGCGAAGGCTACATCCCGGCAGATGCGATAGAAACGGCGGGGCTGCGGGCTGCGTCGCTGCGAACCATACTCGGCGATACCCTCGCGCCGACACATCTGAGCGCAGCATGGGTGTATGGCGCCCTCCTCGACCCGCCGATCCGCCACACCGTGCAACGTGCTGTCGAGCGTCGACTGCATCACGTGATCGGGCGACGATTCCTCTATCGCGACATGTGCGTGGAGGCAAGCAACCTCCTGATGCTCGGAGGTGTACGGGTCACCACTCCTCTGCGCACCCTGACCGATCTCGCGCGTGTCCACGACGATATCCA
>JAHIOK010000045.1 GCA_018895315.1 Actinomycetota bacterium
CCCTCGCGCGCCGCCGCGGCGAAGGACGGCCAGGCGTCCTGCAGCGAGGTCGAATCGCGAGGGTCGTGACCGCCGATGACGTCATGCAGCAGACCCGCGTCGAGCACCGTGCGGGTCACAGGGCCGACCTGATCGAGACTCGAGGCCAGCGCGATCGCGCCGAACCGGCTGACCCCGCCATACGTGGGCTTGATGCCGACGGTGCCGGTGACGTGGGCGGGCTGACGGATGGACCCGCCGGTGTCGGAACCGAGGGCCAACGGTGCCTCGAAGGCCGCGACCGCCGCGGCAGAGCCGCCACCGGAACCGCCGGGGATCCGGTCCAGGTCCCAGGGGTTGTGGGTCGGACCGTAGGCCGAGTGCTCGGTCGAGGAGCCCATCGCGAACTCGTCCATGTTGGTCTTGCCGAGGGGCACGAGACCCGCGGCACGTGCGCGAGCCACGACGGTCGCGTCGAACGGAGACAGATAACCTTCGAGGATCTTCGATCCACTCGTCGATGGCATATCGGTCGTTACGAGGACGTCCTTGATCGCGAGCGGCACACCCGCGACCGCACTGAGCTGCTCGCCGGCGGCGCGGCGGCGGTCGATGTCGGCGGCCACGTCGAGGGCGTGATCGCTCACGTGCAGGAAAGCGTGGATGTCGCCGTCGACGGCGGCGATGCGGTCGAGGTGCGCCTGGGTCGCCTCGACGCTCGAAACCTCGCCCGAAGCGAGCTTCTCGGCCAGCGCAGCGGCGGTCAGCCTGGTGAGGTCGGTCACTGTTCTTCTCCCAGGATCGCGGTCACGCGGAAACGGCCATCCGCAGCATCCGGCGCGTTCTGCAGAGCCTGCGCACGAGTGAGGGTCTCGCCCACCTCGTCGGCACGGTAGACGTTCTCGAGCGGGATCGGGTGGCTCGTCGCCGGCACATCGGGGGTCGCTACTTGCGAGACCTTTGCGATGTTGTCGACGATGGCGTCGAGCTGGCCGGTGAGGCGCTCGATCTCCTCGTCGCTCAGTTGGATTCGGGCGAGCACACCGAGATGGCGCACGACATCGGGAGTGATTTCAGACACTCCTCGATTCTACGTGGCGGGCGTGGAGCGCCCCGCGTGCGCACATCCCTCGGCGTAGGCTGGCGCGGTGACGACGACGTACGAGCCGCCTCGCCCCTGGATCCGCAGCTATGCCGATGGTGTGCCGGACGATCTCGAGGCCGTAGCGGGCTGCCTCACCGACATCGTCGCGGCTTCGGCCCGAGATTATCCGGATGCCGTCGCCCTGCAGTTCTTCGATCGCATGACCTCGTATCGCGAGCTCCAGGAGCAGATCGATCGGGCCGCGGAGGGCCTGCGTGCCCAGGGTGTCGGGCCGGGGGATCCTGTGGCGATCGTGTTGCCGAACTGTCCGCAGCACATCGTGGCGTTCTACGCGATCCTGCGGCTCGGTGCAGTGGTGATCGAGCACAACCCGCTCTACACTCCGCGCGAGTTGCGCAAACAGTTCGAAGACCACGATGCCAAGCACGCGATCGTGTGGAGCAAGGTTGTCGCAGCCGTGCAGGACTTTCCCCAGGATCTTGCTGTCCAGACCCTGGTCTCGGTGGACGTGACCAGAGCGATGCCGTTCGCGACGCGCCTCGCGCTCCGTCTGCCGATCGCGAAGGCGCGAGAGTCGAGGCAGGCACTGCACGCCCCGGTGTCGGGCACGATTGCGTGGGAGCAGCTCGTGCGCAGCGCCCCGCTGTCTGCGTCGCATCCCCGACCAGAGACTGACGACCTCGCGATCATCCAGTACACGAGCGGCACGACCGGCACGCCGAAAGGCGCGGCGCTGACGCATCGCAATCTCCTCGCCAACGCGGCACAGGCGCGCGCCTGGGTGCCGTCGATCGTGCGCGGCGACGGATGCGTCGTCTACGCCGTTCTTCCGATGTTCCACGCGTACGGGCTCACTCTCTGCCTGACATTTGCGATGTCGATGGGTGCGCGTCTGGTGCTGTTCCCGCGATTCGACCCCGACATGGTGCTCGCGGTGACCAAGAAACATCCGGCGACCTTTCTGCCGCTCGTGCCGCCGATCGCCGATCGGCTGCTGAAGGCGGCACAGGAGAAGGGGATCTCCCTCTCGGGCACGAATGTCGCGATCAGCGGCGCAATGGCGTTGCCCCACGATCTCGTCGTTCCCTTCGAGGCGGCGTCCGGCGGGTACCTCGTCGAGGGATACGGGCTCTCGGAGTGCTCGCCGGTGCTGATGGCGAACCCCGTCGCCGAGAACCGCGTGCCGGGAACGGTCGGGCTGCCGCTCCCCGGCACGGAGTGCCGTGTGGTCGACCCCGATGATCCGACGCGTGATGTGCCCGCCGGTGATCGAGGCGAACTGGTGGTGCGCGGGCCCCAGGTCTTCCAGGGCTACTACGGAAAGCCTGACGAGACCGCGCAGGTGTTCGTGGACGGCTGGTTCCGCACGGGCGACATCGTCACGATCGACGAGGCCGGGTTCGTGCGGATCGTTGACCGGATCAAGGAGCTCATCATCACCGGGGGCTTCAACGTCGCACCGACCGAGGTCGAGAACGCGTTGCGGCAGCATCCGGATATCGATGACGCCGCGGTCGTCGGACTGCCGAACGCGAAGTCGGGCGAGGAGGTCGTGGCAGCGATCGTCGTTGCGGGAGGTCGCGAGGTCGACGTCGAGGCGGTCCGGGCGTTCGCTCGCGGCATCCTCACCCCTTACAAGGTGCCGCGGCGCATCTTCGTGGTCGACGAACTGCCGAAGTCCCTCATCGGCAAGGTGCTGCGCCGTCAGGTGCGCGACGAACTCCTCACCCGGAATCCCTGACCGCGCTCAGCCCGCGTCGGTATCGAGCGCAGGCAGCGCCGCGGGCCCCTCGGTCACCAGCAGGTGGAACTGCGCGGCGTCGATGATCCGCACACCAAGTTCTTCGGCCTTGGTGAGCTTGGATCCGGCTCCCGGACCCGCCGCGACGAAGTCGGTCTTCTTCGAGACGCTCGAGGCCGCCTTCCCGCCGGCCTGCAGGATCGCCTCTTGCGCGCCCTCACGGGAGTAGCCCTCGAGCGTCCCGGTGGCGACGACGGTGAGCCCATCGAGCACTCCCCCGGCGGATGCCGCGGCTCCCGGCCCGGGATGGCCCGGCGTCGCGAAACTCACGCCGGCCGCGATCCAGGCCTCGACGATGTCGAGGTGCCAGTCGACGGCGAACCAGTCCTGCAGAGCGTCGGCGATGATCGAGCCGACGCCGTCGACGGCAGACAGCTCGTCGGATGTCGAAGCCCGGATCGCCGCGAGCGATCCGAAGTGCTGCGCCAGGGCGCGCGCAGCAACCGGTCCGACGTGTCGGATGTTGAGCGACACCAGCTGACGCCACAGATCCTTCGTCTTGGCTTTCTCGAGTTCATCCAGCAGCGTCACGGCCTGAGCGGACGGTAACGTCTGTCGGTGATCCTTCTTGACACCTGCGGACCGGCGCTCTGCGGGAGTCGCGTCTTCGAAACCCGGCGGATACGTGACGACGACGCGTTGGAATGGCGCACGCCGGACGGGCTCACCCGTCTTCTCATCGACCTTGGGGAGCCCGGTTTCGGAGTCGCGGACCACGACTTCGATCGGCACCAGCTGCTCCATGCGGAGGGCGAAGAGACCGGCCTCGGTGCGCAGCGGAGGCTCCGTCGGGAATGACGGCTGGGTCAGCGCCGCGGCGGTCACCTCTCCGAGCGCCTCGATATCGAGCCCCCCACGCGACCCGATGTGCTCGACGCGGCCACGCACCTGAGCGGGGCAGTCTTTCGCGTTGGGACAGCGAAGGTCGATGTCGCCTTCTTTTGCGGGCGCGAGGCGCGTCCCACACTCGGGGCATCGCTCGGGCATCACGAAGGCCCGCTCGGTGCCGTCGCGCAGTTCCACGACGGGACCCAGCACCTCGGGGATCACGTCCCCGGCTTTGCGCAGCACGACGGTGTCACCGATGAGGACACCCTTGACCTTGACGACATCTTGGTTGTGCAGCGTCGCCTGTCGGACGACCGAGCCGGCGACGAG
>JAHIOK010000046.1 GCA_018895315.1 Actinomycetota bacterium
AGAGCGCGATCCGGCTTCTGAGGGTCGATCGGCCAGCGCACAGACTGAATCCCGAACCGCTCGGTACCCGCACCCCGCCCCATGGCATACTGCGTCGGTGACCGACATCGAGCTGGCCAGAATCGCGGCCGGCACCGTGACATTGCACGACGCGCGGCAGAAGCGTCGGTGGAGCGTCGAGCTCGAGGAATTCGAGATCGGCGTCTTCGCCGTCACCCAGGAACAGCTCGCCGAGATCATCGGCGAGCCCGCGCGGCATCCGCGTCGTCCCGCCACCGACGTGAGCTGGCAGCGCGCGATCCGCTTCTGCAACGCCGCGTCGGAGTGGGAGGGCCTCGACCCCGCCTACTCATTCGACGGCGAGGTGGTCACCTGGCACGTGGATGCCGACGGATTCCGGCTGCCGACCGAAGCGGAGTGGGAGCACGCCTGCCGTGCCGGTTCGACCGGGCCGCACTATGGTCCGCTCGCAGAGATCGCCTGGACCAGCATCGACGGCGTGACTTCTCCGCAGAACGTCGGCGGCAAGCTGCCGAATCTGAACGGACTCTTCGACACGCTCGGCAACGCGTGGGAATGGTGCTGGGATCATCTGGATCCCGCGCGCTACGACGACTACCGCGTCTTTCGCGGTGGCGGGTTCGCCGATGATGCCTGGAGCGTCCGCGCATCGACCCGGCGCGGCAGCGCTCCGCGCACCACGCACCAGGACGTCGGATTTCGGGTGGCTCGCGGCGGATTCGACACGAAGGACGCGGCGCAGGGCTGGTCGCTTGCGGCCGACCGCGAGCGTGCTCAGGTCAACGGGCCGCTCCCAATGGGGTGGACGCCGCAGCGCTGACGACGCGGCGTCCCTCAGACCATGGGAAGCTGGATGCGGTGGGCACCGCTTCGGTGTCGCCGAAGGGACTCGTCATGAAGATCGTCGCCACGTCCGACTGGCGAGATGCCATCGAGTTCGAAACTCCCATGATCGTCGCCGACCTCGTGCCCGGAGAGGCCACACGCTGCTTCGTCTGCGGCCACGACTCCGCCCCGCGCCCGCGCACCGAGCTGTGGGCGGTCAAGCATCGGCACCCCAACGACCACGGTGGACACGTGCGGTTCTACTGCCTGGACCACCGCCCCGCTCCCGTTCGGAACGACCCCCCACCCGTGATCACTCCAGCCGCTCGCAGCGCCGCGCGCGAGCGGCGGGCGGCAGCACCCCGCAAGGCACCCGCCGCTCCCGAGCGCCAGGCACCGGTGTGCCCGACCTGTTTCATCGAGATCCCGCCGACCGGCGTCTGCGGTATGTGCGGCGAACGCATCGCCTGACGAGCATCCCCACAGGGATCACCCGCGGGTCGCGCGAAGGCCTCGACCTCAGCGCAGACGGGTCTGCGAAATCTCCCGCATCATGTCGAACACCGCGCCGAACGCGATACCCGCGACCAGGATCGACACGACGAGGCTCAACGCCAAGACGCCCATGGTCGCCCAGAACGGCGCCATCCCCGCGCCCGTGCGACGCTTCACGACAACCGATCGCCCGATCGGATACACCACATTGAGGAATGCCCACGCCCAGTGGAAAGGCTTCACGATGCCCCGCTGAGCGAGCTGCCGGTAGTCGCGGTAGGCGAAGAACACGCAGAGCCCGTAGATCACATAGCTCAGCAGGCTGGTGATCAAGTAGAGCGGCCAGAAGCCCGAGCCCATCATGCCGGGCATCAGCGGATTGGCGGTCCGTGTCGTCGCCATCGACATCTCGAGGAACGACCGCCAGGGGATGAACGGCAGGAGAAGGATCGGAACGACCGGAAGCAGCACGATGAGCCATATCCAGACCGTGTTCCAGGCACCCGGGGCCGCGGGCACGGTCGGTGTCACCGGTTCCGTCGGAGTCGCGGGCACGGTCGGTGCGGCGGAGGCCGGCGGTTCGACCGGTGTGCCAGCGGATGCCTCGGCCCCGGGCCTCGGCTGCACATGGCCGGTCCAGGCAGCGCCGTCCCAGTAGCGGATGGACGTGGGATTCCAGGGGTCGTCGTACCAGCCCGGCGCGCTCGTCGTCATACGCCGATCCTAAAACGCCTACCTATCGAAGAGCAGAGCACCCTCGAGTGCATTTCGCTCCGACCCCGGAGTCGCGGTCGGCGCCGTCGACCGGGACGTCCGGCCCTTCACGACGCCCCCAGCCCGGCGTAACGTCAACGCCATGTCGTCCATCATCCGTGCCCGAGAACTCGTGAAGCGCTACGGCTCCGTGCGGGCCCTCGACGGCCTCGATCTCGAGGTGCAGACCGGTGAGGTGCACGGATTCCTCGGGCCGAACGGCGCCGGCAAGTCCACCGCGATCCGCATCATGCTCGGGCTCGCACGCGCGACGTCGGGTGAGGTATCCGTCTTCGGTGCCGACCCGTGGCGGTCGGCCGCAGACGTGCACCGCCGGCTCGCGTCCGTGCCCGGCGATGTCAGCATCTGGCCCAATCTCTCGGGGGGCGAGACGATCGACGTCCTCGCACGGCTGCGCGGCGCGCCCGCCCGTGATCCGGCCTACCTCGAGAGCAAGGATCGCCTGATGCAGGCCTTCCAATTCGATCCGCGCACCCAGGGGCGCGCCTACTCGAAGGGCAATCGGCAGAAAGTCGCGCTGATCGCCGCGTTCGCGGTGCCCGCCGAGCTCTACCTCCTCGACGAGCCCACGAGCGGGCTCGACCCGCTGATGGAGGTCGTCTTCCGACGCGAGATCGCACGGGTCCGGGATGCCGGCGCCACCGTGCTGCTCTCCAGCCACATCCTCTCGGAGGTGGAGCTGCTGTGCGATCGCGTCAGCATCATCCGCGCCGGCCGGATCGCCGAGACAGGAACACTCGCGGACCTCCGCCACCTCACGCGCACCGAGGTGTCCTTCGAGGCGACGGATGCAGAGCCGGCGGCCGGAATCCCGGGCGCGCACGATGCCACCTACGCCGAGGGGCGCGTCCGGTTCACCGTTGACACCGACCGGGTCACCGCCACACTGCCCGAGCTGGCCCGGCGCGGGGTCATAGGGCTGCGCATCGAACCACCGTCGCTCGAAGAGCTCTTCCTCCGCCATTATGGCGACGACATCCGGAACAACGAGAACACCGACCGCGCCTCGGACTCGGCGTGAACGGGTTCGTGACACTGCTGGGTCAACGCATCCGCCGCGACCGCTGGCAGCTGCTCCTGTGGATCGGCGGCACCGCGATGCTCGCCTACGCCACGGTCGCCGGAGTCCAGCAGTCCTATGGCACGCAGAGCGATCGCGAAGCACTGCTGGCCACGGCGATCGCGAACCCCGTGATCATGCTGTTCCGCGGGCTTCCGTCGGGAGCCGAGCTCGGCGCATTCATGCTGTTCCTCATCTTCCCGTTCCTCGCGATGCTCGCCGCGTTCATGAGCACGTTCCTCGCGGTGCGCCACACCCGCGGTGACGAAGAGGTCGGCCGCGCTGAGCTCGTCGCGGCAACGCCGGCGGCCCGCACGACTCCCCTGCTCACCACCTGTGCGCTCGGAATACTCGCGAACCTCGCGCTGGGCGTGGTCACGTCGGCGGCCTTCGTGACGGCCGGCCTCCCCCTGCTCGGATCGGTGATCTCCGGCTTCGGAGCGGGCGCGGTCGGAATCGCGTTTCTCGGCGTCGGATTGGTTGCAGGTCAGGTGATGCGCACGGCGCGGGGCGCGAACACGGCATCGGTCTGGATACTGCTGATCTCCTACCTGGTGGCGGGCATCGGCAACGCGCTCGGAACACCGAGCGCCGACCTGCAGCGCATCGAGAGTTCGTGGCTGACCTGGCTCTCGCCGTTCGGGTGGGGCGAGAACAGCCGCCCGTTCTCCGACGATGCCGTGTGGCCGCTGCTCCTGTGCATCGCGTTCGGGCTCGTCCTCGGCGGCGTGGCAGTCGCGGTGCAGTCATCGCGCGATCTCGGCGAAGGCATCGTGCGGCAGCGACGCGGGCGTGAGGATGCCGCAGGCTCTCTCGCAGGTCCGGTCGCCCTGGTCTGGCGGCTCACTGCGAGCGCGATCATCGGCTGGTGCGTGGGCGGACTGCTGAGCGGACTCCTCGCGACGTCGCTCGCAGGAGTTCTCGCCGACGCGGCCACGACCCTGCCGTCGGTGCGCGCGATCCTCCAGTCGATCACGGCGAACGGCAGTCTCGATCAGGGGGCCGTGATCATCTTCTTCACCGTGATCGGGGTGCTCGCTGCGTGCTGTGCGGTGCAGACGGTGTGCCGTGCTCGCCAGGAGGAGACGCGCGGCACGGCCGAGCCGGCACTCTCGGCAGCCGTCGATCGCGTGCGCTGGCTGGCGGGGTACCTGGGGGTCGCGTTCGCCGGGATCGTCGGTGTCTGCGGGTCGGCGGTGATCGGCGCCGCCGTCGGGCTCGCGGCCTCAGGCGGCGACCCGTCACTGCTGGGCGACGCGCTCGTGGCCGGCGGCGGGCAGGTGGCCGCGGCATCCGTCTTCCTCGTCATCACGGCGCTCGTCTTCGTTGTCGCGCCGCGCTTCACGATCGCGCTCGGCTGGACGCTCGTGATGATCGGGATGACCCTCGGGCTCTTCGGTCCGCTCTTCGGCTTCCCCGCCTGGCTCACCGATCTCGCGCCGATCGCGGTCGCACCGACCGTGACCTCGGCCGGTGTCGACGTGCGGGGGCTCTGGTGGCTGGTGGCGGTCGTCGTGGTCGGAGGTGCGGCGGCCCTCACCCTGATGCGCCGCCGCGAGCTCATGCCCGCAGGCTGAGGGTGGGGGTATCGCTCTCTGGTCAGCCGCCGAGAGAGTCGAGGGTCGACTGCAACAGCGAGAGCGCCGGACGCTGCCCCTTCACGAGGCTCTCGGTCGCGGCATCCAGCGTCATCCACTCGACGCGGTCGACCTCGGGGAACGCCTGCCGTCGCCCCGAACGGGGCGGCCACTCCAGCTCGAACTCACCGAAGGCCAGTCCCTCGAACGAGAATCCGGTGCCGTCTGCCACGAACACCGTCACCCGCTTGCCCGATGAATAAGTGAACGTCCCGAGTTCGGCGTAGTCCCGGTCGGGCGCGGGCACGCCGAGCTCTTCCCCGAACTCACGGCGCGCGGCCTCCAGCGCTGACTCGACCCCGGGGTCGTACTCGCCCTTGGGGATCGACCAGGCGCCGGCATCCTTCTTCGCCCAGAACGGACCGCCCATGTGGGCGATCAGCACTTCGGGCTCGGGCGTGAGCCGATACAGCAGGATGCCGGCGCTGGTGATCACGAGAGGCCGGGGCGCCCCTTCGGCGACACCTCGTAGGTCTTCGATGCGTCGGTGACGGCGACCGAACCCACGGCGTCGTCGATCGCGGCCATCACGGCCGGTTCGAGGACGACACCCGAGGCAGCCACGTTCGATGCGATCTGCTCCGGGCGGGATGCGCCGACCAGTGCGGCGGCGACATTCGGGTTCTGCAGCACCCACGCGATCGCGAGCTGCGGCATCGTGAGGCTCACTTCGTCGGCGATGGGCTTGAGCTTCTGCACGGCGGTGAGCACATCGTCACCGAGGAAGCTCTTGATGAAGTTGGCGCCGCTCTTCTCGTCGGTCGCACGCGAGCCCGCGGGCACGGGCTGACCCGGCAGGTACTTGCCGCTCAGCACGCCCTGGGCCATCGGTGACCAGACGATCTGCGAAATGCCGAGCTCTTCGGAGGCCGGGACGACCTTCTCTTCGATGACCCGCCAGAGCATCGAGTACTGCGGCTGGTTCGAGATGAACGGCACATGCAGCTCTTTCGCCAGCGCCGCGCCTTCACGCAGCTGCTCGGCCGTCCACTCCGATACACCTATGTAGAGCGCCTTGCCCTGGCGCACGATGTCGGCGAAGGCCTGGAAGGTCTCTTCGAGGGGGGTCTCGTGGTCGAACCGGTGGGCCTGGTAGAGGTCGACGTAGTCGGTGCCGAGACGCTTCAGCGAGCCGTTGATGCCCTCGAAGATGTGCTTGCGGCTGAGGCCGGCGTCATTCGGACCCTTCGGGCCGATGGGCCAGTAGAGCTTCGTGAAAATCTCGAGCGATTCGCGGCGGTGACCGGCGAGAGCCTTGCCGAGGACGATCTCGGCTTCGGTGTTCGCGTAGGCGTCGGCCGTGTCGAATGTCGTGATGCCGGCATCCAGTGCCGCGTGCACTGTGGCGATCGCCGCGCTGTCGTCGACCTGCGACGCGTGTGTCACCCAGTTGCCGTACGTGATCTCCGAGACTTTGAGACCGCTGTTGCCGAGATACCGATAATTGACCATTCCTCCACGCTATCGCCGCCCGCCGACACCGGGGTGCGTCATCCGAAATTCGGAGAATCACGTGAAATTCGGAGGATCGCGCCCACATCCTCCGAAATCGGCGCGATCCTCCGAAATCCCGTGGTCGAACCCCGAGACGGATGCCGCCGCACACCGCCGCGCGCTATCGTCCGCGCCTGCGCAACGCGGCGCGCAGGCTCCGCGCGATCAACAGCAAGCCGCCGAGGCCGGTCGCGCTGCCGAGCACGACGAAGACCGGAACCCCGCTGGCGAATGTCGGGCCACTGTTGGCGACCGCCAATGTGACGCTCGAAAGCACGAGGGCGATGCCGACCAGCGTGGTCGTGATCCGGCCGAGTATCCCGTCGACCCAGCCGCGCTCGTCGGCACTCTCGAATGTGCGCAGCCGCACGGAGAGCGTTCCCTCGTCGAGCGAGCGCGTGATGCTCTCGATGCGCCGCGGCAGCCGGTGCACCTGTTCGCTCACCAGCGCAGCCCAGGTCTGCGCGCTGAGCGCCAGCTCCTTCGGCGTGTACACCTTCAGCGCGAGCTTCGGCGCCACCTCGAGCGCCCGACCGACCATGTCGTAGTCGGGAACGAGACGTCGTAGCGTCCCCTCGACCGAAGTCAGGGTGCGCAGCACGAGCAGCAGCGAGGGTGGCAACGCGAGGCGGTTGCGTCGCAGGACGTCGACGAGCAGGCGGAAGATATTGTCTTCGAGCTTCGAATTGTGCACGCGGGTCAGCACGACCCCGATCTCGTGCTGCAGCGCTGCCGCGTCGAACGTGTCGCTCTCTGGCGGGGCACACAGCAGCAGGACGGTATCGGTGACGGCCACATCGTCATCGTTGGCCATACCGATCAGCAGCGGAAGCAGCAAACGACGGATGCTGCGCTCGACGACTCCGACCGATCCGAAATCGATGAGCGTCACCGTGCCCTCATCGAGGTTGAGCATGACGTTTCCGGGGTGCAGGTCGGCGTGAAACACCCCGCGCAGCGCGATGTGCTCGAACAGCGCCTCGAGGATCGCGTCCGCGATGGCAGTCGCTTGCTCGAGCGGGATGCTGCCCGGCTCGATGCGGCTGAACGGCGTACCCATCGCCCTCTCCTGCACCAGCATCTGGGCCGTCGAGTACTCGCGGTAGACCGCGGGAATGCGAAGAATGGACGGCGACTTCGACACGGCACCCCGCACCATCTCGGTGTTCGACACCTCGATCCGGTAGTCGAGTTCGTCGCGGAGCGCCCGCGAGAACTCGGCCGCGAGCGCGCGCGTGCCGTACTCTCGCGCCCAACTCGTACGGCGCTCGGCCTCGAGGGCGAGGCGCTCGAGAATATCGAGGTCGGTCGTCACCTGCGCGCGAGCGCGCGGACGCTGGATCTTGACAACGACGTCCTGACCGCTGACCAGTCGCGCGGCGTGCACTTGCGCGACGGATGCCGCTGCCAGAGGCTCGGGATCGATCTGGCTGAAGACCTCGGCGATCGGCTGCCCGAGCTGCTCGAGGATCGCGGCTTCTGCTTCAGCCCACGGGATCGGCGTGGAGTCCATCTGCAGAGTGGCGAACGCATCCACGAGGTCGCGCGGCAGGAGGTCCTCGCGGGAGGAGAGTACCTGCCCGAGTTTCACGAAGGTCACCCCGGCCTCGTTCATGGCCGACACGAGTGCCCTCGGCAGGTCCGAGTCACCACGACGGCGACCCTCGTAGAAGGTCAGGCCGTGGCGCGACCCGATGAGCAGGATCTGGGCGTAGCGACGCGCCCGATCTCGGCGCCGCAACGTGTCGCGCACGACGGTGATCGGATTCTGAAAGCCCCGCGAGGGCCAGAGGAACTCCATCGTGAGCATCGCGATGACAACGACCGCGATCATCCAGCCGAGGATCAGCGCAGTCAGCGCCAGAACGGCGGCCGAAGGAGCAACGAACTGCCCGTCGACCACAACGTCTGACAGCGACCACAGCAAGAAGGGCAGACCGAGGGCGAAGACCACGAGCGCGGTCACCGCCGAGCGCAGCCACCCCACTTCAGAGTCGAGCAGCCGACGCACCACCCAGGTCGCGACGAGCGCGAACGCCAGCCCGACGAGCCCGACCACGATCCAGTTCGGCATGCGCCGATTCTCGCAGGTACGGTTCTATCCGCGGCATCCGCGAAGCGTCGCGCACGAAATTCGGAGAATCGACCGCTCTTCGGATGGATACCCGGGGATTCGCCGAATTCCGTCGAATCCTCCGACGTTCGAGCGGGCTCAGGCGGGCATCTCCCCAGCCACGCGCTGATCGTCTTCCGTCGCGACGAGCTGACCGCAGGCGCCGTCGATCTCTTTGCCGCGGGTGTCGCGGAGCGTCGTGGGGATTCCGGCGTCGTTCAGGCGTCGCACGAACTCGTTCTGCACCGACACATCGGATGCCGTCCAAATCGAGCCGGGGGTCGGATTCAGCGGAATCGGATTGACATGCACCCAGCCGCGGCCACGGGCGTTGAGCTTGTCTGCCAGCAGATCGGCGCGCCATCCGTGGTCGTTCATGTCTTTGATCAGGGCGTATTCGATCGAGACACGGCGCCCGGTGGCATCGAAGTAGGCCCGTGCGGCATCCAGTGCCTCGTCGACCTTCCACTTGGAGTTGACGGGGATCAGCTCGTCGCGGAGGTGATCGTCCGGGGCGTGCAGCGACAACGCGAACGTCACCGGGATGTCTTCGGCCGCGAGTTTGCGGATCGCCGGGACGAGACCGACCGTCGAGATCGTGATGCCGCGGGCGCTCATCCCGAGTCCGTGCTTCTTGTCGACCATGACCCGCACCGCCTGCATGACGCGGGCATAGTTGGCGAGCGGCTCACCCATGCCCATGAACACGATGTTGCTCACGCGATCGGCGCTGTGGTCGTCGGACTTCTTGCCGCCCAATCCGCCGTCGGCGATCAATCGGTTGGCGCGGACGATCTGCTCGACGATCTCGGCCGCCGACATGTTGCGCGTGAGGCCCGCCTGGCCGGTGGCGCAGAACGGGCAGTTCATTCCGCACCCGGCCTGCGAAGAGACACACAGCGTGATCCGGCCGGGGTAGCGCATCAGCACTGACTCCACGAGGGCGCCATCGTGCAGCTTCCAGAGGAACTTGATCGTGTCGCCCTTGTCGGTCTCCAGACGCCGGACCTCGGTGAGCAGGGGCGGCAGCATCCCGGCGACGAGTTCGTCACGATCGGATGCCGGCAGATCGGTCATGTGCGCCGGGTCGGAGGTGTAGTGGGTGAAGTAGTGGGTCTCGAGCTGCTTCGCGCGGAAGCCGGGAATGCCGAGCTCTTTCACCTTTTCGACGCGCTCGTCGGGGGTCAGGTCGGCGAGGTGCACCGGCGGCTTGCCGCGCTTCGGGCTCGCGAACTGCAGGAGCGGACGGCCGGCCTCGTCCTTCTTCTGCGACCAGCCCTCGGTCTTGGGCCGTACCTGGCGGACGGGAGGCTGCGTGGTCATGCATTCAGGGTACGCGGTGCGCCTGCGCGGTGGCTGGCGACAGAGCCACGGGCAAGCGGATGCCGCGGTGCCAGACTGGCCCCAGACCTCGCCGTCTGCCGCGGGGCGCGGCGATCGGAGTGCGAGATGTCGGCCGATACCCGTTCCTCGACGTCCATTCCTCCGGCACCGTCCGATTTCGCGGCACGACGCGCCTACGGCCGAGCAGCGAGGGTATGGGCTCCGCGATCGAGCCACGCCGGATGGACCCCACCCGCTGATCGGGTCGACCCCATCGCGCTGCTCGAAGAACAGGCCGAGAGTCGCGTGCCCGCACTCGTTCCGGTGCGATACGGCCGCATGAAGACATCGCCGTTCACGTTCTATCGCGGCGCGGCACTGTTGATGGCGGCCGACCTGGCGCGCACTCCGCGGACCGATCTCACCGTCCAGCTGTGCGGCGATGCGCACCTGTTGAACTTCGGCCTGTTCGGCTCGCCCGAACGACGACTGGTGTTCGACATCAACGACTTCGACGAGACTCTCCCCGGGCCGTTCGAATGGGACGTCAAGCGCCTCGTCGCGAGCTTCGAGGTGGCTACACGCCATCGTGGGTTCGACCAGGTCGACCGGAGAGCGATCGTGCTCTCGGCAGCGCGCGGATACCGCGAGCGGATGCTGGCCGCCGCCGACGCGACCGTCCTGGATGCCTGGTACGACCACCTCGATGCCGAGCAGGCGAGGCAGTGGCTGCGCGGCGAGCGCGATGCGCACCGTGCAGCGAAAGAGCAGGAACGCGCCTTCAGCACCGTCGTCGCGAAGGCCCGCACGAAAGACCGGCTGCGTGCGTTCGCCAAACTCGTCGACTCCTCCGACGACAGGATGCGCATCATCGCCGACCCACCGCTCGTGGTGCCAGTAGAAGACGTCGTCGCTGCAGGCGGAGCCTCGCGCGACGTCGAACGCGAGATGCGCGACATCCTGGCCGGGTATCAGCGAACGCTGCCGACCGAGCGCCACCCGCTCGAGGAATACACCTACGTGCACATGGCCCGCAAGGTCGTCGGCGTGGGCAGCGTGGGCACACGGGCCTGGATCGTGCTGCTGCGGGGTCGCGACGACGCTGACCCGCTGTTCCTCCAAGCGAAGGAGGCTCAGCCCTCGGTGCTGGAGCGGTTCGTCGGAAAGAGCATCTACGCCAGTCACGGTGAACGGGTCGTCCGCGGGCAGCGGATCATGCAGGCATCCAGCGACATCTTCCTCGGCTGGCAGCGGGTGACCGGCGATGGCGGAATCGCGCGCGACTTCTACATCCGCCAACTGCACGATTGGAAAGGGTCGCTCGACCCCGAGCAGTCCACCCCGCGCGGCATGCTCCTCTACGCGCGAATCTGCGGCGAGACGCTCGCCCGGGCCCACGCCCGATCGGGCGACCGCGTCACCGTCGCCGCATACCTGGGCGTCTCGGAATCGTTCGACCACGCGATCGCCGACTTCGCCGCGGCCTACGCCGACCAGAACGAGGCGGACTACCGCGCCTTTATGGATGCGATCGCCTCGGGCCGGCTGACCGCCACCGAGGGGCTGTAAACCCTGCCCGTCGGGCTGCAGGCCGTGCCGTAGCCCTGCGCGGAGGCGAGTTCTAGGGTGAGGGTGTGTCCGATGAGGTGAGCACGCACGAGCTGGAGGCGCTCCGCCGACGTGCGTACGGGCCCGACGCCGACATCGACTCCGACCCGGCCGCGCTCGCGCGGCTCATCGCCCTCGAAGATCTCGCACATCGACACGAGCCGGCCCCCGGCGACGCGCTCGCCGGGGGCGAACCGGATGCCGCAGCGCCCGCGGCCCCGATTCTCAATGCGGAGCCGGGCTCGGGCCCTGTGCCGGCGACGCTGCTGACGCCGCCGCCGCGTCGAACGCGCGGCCACACGACAGCCGTAGTCGCGATCGCCGTGGTCACGCTCGCACTCGGAGTGACGGCATCCCGCGGTGCGAACGCGCCGGATGCCTCGGCCCCGTCCTTCACCGCCGACCCCGA
>JAHIOK010000047.1 GCA_018895315.1 Actinomycetota bacterium
CGTTGGTGTAGCTGTGAATCGTGTTCATGAAACCGTGCTTCAGGCCGAATGTGTCACGAAGCACCTTGGCGAAGGGCGCGAGGCAGTTCGTGGTGCACGACGCGTTCGAGATGATGACGTCGGTCTCGGGGTTGTAGGAGCTCTCGTTGACGCCCATGACGATGGTGCCGTCGTCGCCAGTCGCGGGTGCGGAGATGAGCACCTTCTTGGCGCCTCCGGCGATGTGCTTCTTGGCATCCTCGGCCTTGGTGAAACGACCGGTCGACTCGATGACGATGTCAACACCGAGCTCGCCCCACGGGAGGTTGGCCGGGTCGCGTTCTTCGAAGACCTTGATGGTCTTTCCACCGACGGTGATCGAGTCACCGTCGTACGAGACGTCTTCCGACAGCACGCCGCCGACGGAGTCGTACTTGAGCAGGTGCGCGAGGGACTTGTTGTCGGTGAGGTCGTTCACCGCCACGATCTCAATATCCGCACCCTGCGCGAGAGCCGCTCGCAGGTAGTTGCGTCCGATGCGGCCGAAGCCGTTGATTCCGATCTTGACGGTCACGGAATATCTCCTGATTGTCGTGCGCGAAAGCGCGGTTGGTGCGGTTTCAGACGGTGGACAACGGCGTCCCGGCGAGGTGTCCCGCCGGGACGCCCGCTCTTGTTACGACAGTACCAGCAGGCCCGCAGTCTTCTCGCGGGCAATCGTGAAGCGTGCCTGAACGTTCGACCAGTTCGCGATGTTCCACACGGCCTTGACGTAATCCGCCTTGACGTTGAGGTAGTCGAGGTAGAACGCGTGCTCCCACATGTCCAGCTGGAACACCGGGATCGTTCCCTGCGCAGTGTTGGACTGCTGGTCGAACAGCTGCTGGATGATCAGCTGCTGGCCGATCGTGTCCCAGCTGAGGACCGCCCATCCCGAGCCCTGGATGCCGGTGGCTGCGGCCGTGAAGTGCGCCTGGAACTTCGCGAAGCTGCCGAAGTTGTCATCGATAGCCGCGGCCAGCTCCCCCTCGGGCTCGCCGCCGCCGTTGGGCGAGAGGTTCGTCCAGAAGATCGAGTGGTTGACGTGTCCGCCGAGGTTGAAGGCGAGGTCCTTCTCGAGCTTGTTGACGTTCGCGAGGTTGCCGCTGTCGCGGGCCTCCGCGAGCTGCTCGAGGGCAGTGTTCGCACCAGTGACGTATGCCTGGTGGTGCTTGTCGTGATGCAGCTCCATGATCTTGGCACTGATGTGCGGCTCGAGAGCGGCATAGTCGTACGGGAGGTCGGGCAGCGTGTAAATCGCCATGTTCTCTTCTTCCGGTCGGCGCGGCGCCGAGACCCGGGGCCGCGAGGGTGACGTTTTCATCCTACTGACGGCCAACGCTCGGGTGCCGGGGTTGCTTCTCTCTGTGACGAGGCTTATGGTCGCGACTCAGTCCTCTGCGCCCACGGGCACGGCGGCCTCGGTATCGGGGATCCCGTCCTGCTCGGCCTTCTTGTCGGCCATCGCCAGGAGGCGACGGATGCGACCGGCGACGGCATCCTTCGTGAGGGGTGGGTCCGCGTGATGCCCGAGCTCGTCGAGACTCGCATCTCGGTGAGCGAGCCGGAGATCGCCCGCTTCCTTCAAGTGATCGGGCACCTCGTCGCCGAGAATCTCGAGAGCCCGCTCGACGCGTGCGCATGCGGCGACGGCGGCCTGCGCGGAACGACGCAGGTTCGCATCGTCGAAGTTCACCAGGCGATTCACGCCCGCACGCACTTCGCGCCGCTGGCGAAGCTGATCCCACTCGCCCGCGGTGCGGACGGCTCCCATCTCGACGAGGGCGGCTCGTATTGCTTCGCCTTCGCGCACGACGACTCTCGGAACGCCGCGCACTTCGCGAGCTTTCGCGGGAATGCCGAGCCGGTGCGCGGCGCCTACCAGCGCCATCGCCGCTTCCGGAGAGGGGCATGCGATCTCGAGGGCCGCAGACCGCCCCGGTTCGCTGAGGGATCCGGCGGCGAGAAACGTACCGCGCCACACCGCGGCGAGGTCGCCACGCGAACCGGTGGTGAGCTTGTTCGGCAGCCCTCTCACCGCGCGACGGCGCTGGTCGAGGAGGCCGGTCTGTCGTGCCAGCGTCTCCCCGCCTTCGATCACACGCACCGCGTAGTGGCTACCTGCACGGCCACCGGAGCCCTGCACCATCACGAGTTCGGGTCGCACCCCGTA
>JAHIOK010000048.1 GCA_018895315.1 Actinomycetota bacterium
GACTTCGTCGTGGTGCGCGAGGGAACTGAGGGTCCCTATGTCGGCAACGGTGGAGCGATTCGCCGAGGCACCCCGCACGAAGTGGCGAACGAGACCTCGGTCAACACCGCCTTCGGTGTGGAACGCGTCGTGCGCTACGCGTTCGCGCTGGCGGAGCGCCGTCGCCAGAAGCTGACGCTGGTGCACAAGACGAACGTGCTCGTGCACGCCGGCGGAATGTGGCAGCGAATCGTCACCGCCGTCGCGCAGGAGCATCCCGCGGTCGCCGTAGACTATCTGCACGTCGACGCGGCAACGATCTTCCTGGTCACGAACCCGGGCCGCTTCGACGTGATCGTCACCGACAACCTCTTCGGCGACATCCTCACGGACTTGGCCGGCGCCGTCACCGGCGGCATAGGCCTCGCCGCATCCGGGAACATCAATCCGGACGGCACGTTCCCGTCGATGTTCGAGCCCGTGCACGGCTCGGCGCCCGACATCGCGGGGCAGCAGAAGGCTGACCCCACGGCTGCGATCCTCTCCATCGCCCTCCTGCTCGATCACCTCGGGCTCAGGTCGGAATCCGCCCGCGTCACCCGCGCGGTCGAAGGCGACATCGCCCGCCGGGACGGCTCTTCCCGCACCACTTCTCAGATCGGCGACGCCATCGCCGCCGCCCTCCAGGCGTAGCCTGGAAAGCGCGAGCGTTGCCCGCATACTCACTCAGGACGTGACATGACCCTCATCGACACCGACCCAGACACCGGACTCGCCCCGCTGCAGTTCGCCGTCACCAAGAATCTCGCAGCCAAGAACCCGGCACAGCGCGACGAGATCCTCGCCGCTCCCGGATTCGGACAGCATTTCACCGACCACATGGTCGACATCTGCTGGTCGGTCAACGGAGGATGGCATCGTCCGCGCGTCTCGCCCTACGGCCCGATCACGCTCGACCCTGCTGCGGCCGTGCTGCACTACGGCCAGGAGATCTTCGAGGGCATCAAGGCCTACCGGCATGCCGATGGGTCGGTGCACACGTTCCGTCCCGATCAGAACGCGCGCCGCCTGCAGCGCTCCGCTCGGCGTCTCGCCCTGCCCGAGCTGCCCGCACCGTACTTCATCCAGGCGCTTCGCGAGCTCGTCGCGGTCGATGGCGCCTGGGTGCCGAGCGGCGCCGATCAGAGTCTGTACCTGCGTCCGTTCATGTTCGCGAAGGAAGCGTTCCTGGGCGTTCGTCCGGCGCACAAGGTGGCCTTCTACGTGATCGCCTCGCCCGCGGGGGCATACTTCACGGGCGGCGTGAAGCCGGTCACCATCTGGCTGAGCGAAGAGTATGCGCGTGCCGGCAAGGGTGGTACGGGCGCCGCGAAGACCGGAGGCAACTACGCCGCGTCCCTGCTGCCGCAGTCGGAGGCGTACGAGAACGGCTGCGACCAGGTCGTGTTCCTCGACCAGGATGGCAACGTCGAAGAACTCGGCGGCATGAACGTCGTGTTCGTCTACAAGGACGGCACGATCGTCACCCCCCAGTCGGACTCGATCCTCGAGGGCATCACACGAGACTCGCTGCTGCAACTCGCGGTCGATCGCGGACACAAGGTCGAGGGACGCAACGTCTCCCTCGCCGAATGGCGAGAGGGTGTGGCCTCGGGCGACATCGTCGAGGTGTTCGCGTGTGGCACGGCGGCGGTCGTCACCCCTATCGGTGTACTCAAGGGCAAAGACTTCTTCGACGAGCAGCCGACCGGGACTCTCGCGCTCTCGCTGCGCGAAGAGCTCACCGACATCCAGTACGGGCGTCGCGAAGACACCCACGGCTGGCTCCTGCGCCTCGACGCCTGAGCACGTCTCGTCGAATCTCGCTCGTCCACGACTGCTCGTGGACGAGCGAGACCAGAGACGAAACGTCTGTCGATAGGCTGGCCGGGTGAGGATCGCCCGCTTCAGCCACCAGAACGCCATCCGCTTCGGCATCGTCGACGGGGGTGAGCTCGTCGTTCTGGACGGTGACCCACTCTTCGCCGGATACGAGACCACCGGGGAGCGCGTGCCCCTCGGCGACGTTGTGCTGCTCGCGCCCGTGATTCCTCGGTCGAAGGTGGTGTGCGTCGGCCGCAACTACCGTGCGCACGCAGAAGAGCTCGGCAACGAAGTGCCGGCCGAACCCATGCTGTTCTTCAAGCCGAACACCGCCGTCATCGGCCCGGGTGACGCGATCGTGCGCCCCCGCCAGTCGACATTCACGAGCTTCGAGGGCGAGCTGGCCGCCGTGATCGGCCGCATCGCCAAGAACGTCCCCGCCGAGTCGGCCCTCGATTACGTCTTCGGATACACGATCGCAAATGACGTCACGGCGCGTGACCTGCAGAAGACCGACGGTCAGTGGGCCCGGGCGAAGGGATTCGACACGTTCTGCCCTCTCGGCCCCGCGATCGAGACAGACTTCTCCTTTGACGATGCACGCATCGTGACGCGCCTGAACGGTGAGGTGAAGCAGGACGGCCCGATCAGCGACATGATCCACTCGGTCGCCGACGTCATCGCCTACGCCTCGGCGGCGTTCACCCTGCTGCCGGGAGACGTGATCCTCACCGGCACCCCCGCCGGAGTCGGACCGTTCGTCGCAGGCGATGTCATTGAGGTGGAGATCAGCGGCCTTGGCATCCTCCGTAACACCGCTCGAGATGCCTGAGCTCGCACTTCCTGATGCGGCGCACCTGCGCGGCGTTCGTCGCCGCACGATTCGGGTGCTCTCGCTCGGCCAGGTGCTCGGCGGCGTCGCGTTCGGCGCCACCATCTCGCTCGGCGCAGTGCTGTCCAGCGATATCTCCGGCGATGAGGCGTTCGCGGGGCTCGCGACCGCCTTCGTCACGCTGGGCGCCGCTGCCGTAGCGGTTCCGCTCGCGGCACTCGCGCGGCGTCGCGGGCGGCGCATAGCCCTCGGTAGTGGCATGCTGCTGGCCCTCGGGGGAGTCGTGGTCGTCGTGGCCGCAGCATCCGTTCGCGTCTTCCCGCTCCTCCTGCTCGGC
>JAHIOK010000049.1 GCA_018895315.1 Actinomycetota bacterium
CCCGAGCTCGCTCGAATGGGCAGCGTAATTCAGGCCCACCGCGAGCACGACGGGCGGTGTGAGACATGCCGACGCGAAGGACACACTCGCGAGCGGATGCCCCGGCTCGGCCGTCTCGGCGGCGTCCCGCACACGATCGAGCACAGCGTCGCCGCCGGCGATCAGCTGCTCGAGAAGACGCGGAGCTCCGGGAAAAAGCTCTTCGACGATGATGGCCGTATCGGCACGGACGACGGCGAGCATCGGCTGGTCGGAATCCGGGAGAACCACGTGGGCGAAACGCATTCCTCCACGCTACCGGCACGCGCGGCGGGCGGACCGTTCATTGCGCCGGCGGATGCCCCGGGCCCACCTGGGGACCTCACACCCATGCCCCGACACAGACTCAGCGCCCGGTGCCGCGGCAGAGCCTGCGTGTCAACCGAGCGCTGAGTTGGTCTTCATTCAGCTTGGACCGGCGGGGGAGGAGTGTCAAGAGCCCCCGGCCAGGAGCAGGGTATGCGGATTCCACGAGGAGGCTGGATGCCGACGCCGAGGTTTGACCGTGCGCCATCGCTCGGGTTGGATGGACTCATGACTGACGACCGCACCAAGCCCGAGTTCGACGCCCCCGAGGGCCCCGCCCCCGCAGACCTCGTCATCCGCGACATCATCGTGGGCGACGGGGCCGAGGCCAAGCCCGGCGACACCGTGACCGTGCACTACGCCGGCGTCGAGTACGACTCCGGCGACGAGTTCGACTCGTCGTGGGGTCGCGGCGAGAGCATCCAGTTCCCCCTCCGTGGCCTCATCCAGGGCTGGCAGGACGGAATCCCGGGCATGAAGGTCGGTGGACGCCGCGAACTCGTGATTCCGCCGCACCTGGCATACGGTCCCGCCGGTGGCCACTTCCTCGGCGGCAAGACCCTCATCTTCATCATCGACCTCATCAAGGTCGGCTGAGCCCTACGGGGAAGCGAAGGGGTGGATGCCGCGGGCACCCACCCCTTCCGTTCATCTGAGGCAGATATTCTGCATTCAGCGGAATAGATAGCGCTGCCACGCGTTGTGGGAAGACAGCACTCCGGTTTTCCGGCCCCTCCGGCACGACCTGACAGAAGGATAGACATGACTCACGGCACCACGATCGAGATCCCCGGCTACAAGGTCGGCACGTACAACCTCGACTCCTCGCACAGCGAGGTCACCTTCAGCGTTCGCCACATGATGATCTCCAAGGTGCGCGGCACGTTCGGTGTGAAGAGCGCCACGATCGTCGCCCCCGAGAACCCGCTCGAGACCACGGTGACGGCATCCGTCGACGCCGCGTCGCTCGACACCAAGGACGAGGGTCGCGACCAGCACCTGCGTTCGGCCGAGTTCTTCGACGTCGAGACCTACCCGACGATCGAGTTCGTCTCGACCGGCGTGCGCCTCGAGGGCGGCGACTTCCTCGTCGACGGAAACCTCACCATCAAGGACGTCACCAAGCCGGTCACGTTCGACCTGGACTTCGGCGGCTTCGGCACCGACCCGTGGGGCAACTACAAGGCCGGCGCGACCGCGAAGACGGTCATCAACCGTGAAGACTTCGGTCTCACCTGGAACGCAGCGCTCGAGACCGGCGGCGTGCTCGTCGGCAAGGACGTTACCATCGAGCTCGACCTGCAGGGCGCCTTCCAGGCCTGATCTCCGCACGATCGGCAGGGCGGATGCTTCGGCATCCGTCCTGTCGTCGTTGTGGGCGTCGCCTCAGGTCGTCGCCGGTCGACGACGACGCAGCCGGTCTTGAGCGAGCAGGATGCCGAGGAACACGACGAGGGCTCCCACCGGTTCGTTCCAGCTCAGCGTTTCACCGAGGATGACGGTGCCGAGGGCGACCCCCACGATCGGGGTGAGATAGGTCACGGTCGAGGCCCTCGTCGGTCCCCAGGCGCGCAGGGCGTTCTGGTTCCAGATGTAGGCGATGCCCGTGCCGAGGCATCCGAGCAGCACGATGCTGATCACGATCCACGGATCGAGGGTGACCGGGGTGAGGACGAGCACGGGCGTGAGCACGGCCATGATGGCGGCGCCGATACCGATGTTCAGGAACGAGAACACCAGCGCGCTCATGCTGCTGGAGGGCACGAACTTGCGCATGTAGGCGAGGCTGAACCCGTAGCAGGCGGTTGCTCCGAGCATCGCGAGCTGCGCGATCAGGCTCTGGTTGATATCGAGGCCCTGCCACGGGGCGACGATGACCACCACCCCGAGGATTCCGATTCCGATGCCGGCGACCTGCAGCGCCTTGAGCTTCTCTACGCGGAAGAGCAGGCCGGCCATGATGGCCGTCATGATCGGCGTGGTTGCGTTGTAGATACTGCCGAGACCCGACGTGACATGCTGCTGTGCCCAGGAGAAGAGCAGGAACGGCACCACGCAGAACGAGATGGCGAGCACCGTCATGTGCCCCCACAGCGCGATGCGCCGCGGCAGGATGTCGCGCCGCAGAGCGACGAAGACGCCCAGGGTGATGGCTCCGAGCATGAGTCGAGACCACGCCACTTGCGCGGGGGAAAGCCCGCCGAGGGCGATCTTCATGAACAGGAAGCTCGAGCCCCAGACGAGTCCCGTAAGACCGAACTGCAGCGCGATCGATGCGTTCGAGATGGGCCGGGCGAGAGTGAGGGCGGAGGAGGTCGGCACGGGGTGACTCTAGCCGCGGCATCCGACGGCCCTTCGCCTTCGCGAGTACGTCGTCCGTAATCCGCCATCTCTTGTCCGTCCGACTCCGACTCCGTCGCAATCGGGACGGCGCTAGGGCTCGGGGTGCGCGGCGTCGTACTCGCGGAAGCGCGGGTTGCGGCGGACGAGGAGCGCCACGATGCCGATGATCAGGAACCCGCCGAGGAGCGGCGGGAACCACAGGGATGTGACGGAGGCCAGCACGCCGACGTACAGGGCGCCGACACGCGGACCACCCGAGACGACCACGATGAAGATGCCCTGCAGGCGTCCGCGGATCGCGTCGGGAACGGCGGACTGCATCATCGTCGATCGATAGATCGCGCTGACGTTGTCGGCACCACCGGCGATCACCAGCAGCAGGCCCGCGATCGTAATCAGTGCGAAATTGGCGTGCGAAGCGTCGACCGTGCCGGGAGAGAGCATGCCCAGGGCTGCCGCCAGGAGCACGAGCCCGAACGCGATCACGGATGCCCCGTACACGAGAATCGCCCGTTCGATGCCGAGTCCGTGGTGGCGGTAGCGGCCGATCGGCCCGGAGAACAGGCTGGAGAAGAACGCCCCCACGGCATAGGACGCGGTGAGCACCCCGGTGGTGATCGGGCCGCCGCCGAGGAGAACCGCGCCGATCGCCGGGAACAGAGCAAGCGGCTGGCCGAACGTCATCGCGGCGATGTCGAGGAGGTACTGCAGGCGGATATTGCTCGCTGTGCGGAGGAACCGCATGCCATCGCGCAGGGATTCCAGTCCCGGCCGCACGATCGCGCCTTCGGGCTTGATCGAGGGGAGGCTCCACAGCCCCAGGAACAGCGAGAGCATCAGCACGACGTCGATCGAGTATGTCCACGCATAGCCGGCGGTCGCCACGAGGATACCGGCGAGCGCCGGACCCGCCATGACCATGACCCCGACCGTGATGCCCTGGAGGGCGGCAGCGGCGGGAAGGAACTCGCGGGAGAGCAGGCGCGGGGTGATCGCCGACTTCGTCGCCTGCACGATCGAGTTGGCGGCGGAGTTGATCACGCTCAGCGCATACAGCCACCACACGGTCTCCAGGCTCGCCCATGCCAGGGTGGCCAGCAGCGCGGTGGAGGCGAACGTCACGGTGGCCGCGATCAGCGCGACCAGACGGCGGTCGAACGCATCAGCCAGCATCCCGCCGTAGAGGCCGGCGAGCACCATCGGCACCAGGCCCGCGACCGCGATCATCGACACCGCGAAGGTGTCCTGGGTGAGCGCGTAGACGTGCAGCATCACGGCCACGATCGTGAGCTGCCCGCCGAGGCCCGAGAGGGTGGAGCCGATCCACAAGCGCGCAAAAGCGGGGCTGGCCCGGAACGGTCGAAGATCGATGAAGCTGTCGCGACTCAGGCGCACCATCACTCATCGACCTCGACGCGCTTGATGCGCGCGGTGTGCCCGCGCACGATCCGCACCCGGCTCGGCGCCACACCGAAGTGCGCGGCGAGCGCTTTCGAGACACCCGCGTTCGCGGCCCCCTCAGCAGCGCGCTGCGTGACGTACACGAGAATCTCCTCGCCCGAGGCATCCACCAGCGGCCCCTTACTGCTGCCTGGTTTGACCCTCACGGTGAACTGCACCCGTCGAGGCTATCGGCAGTGCGCGCGGGGTCGGGCCATACCGTTCCGCGCAGCAGCCGCAGTGCTGGTAGACTCTTGAGGTTGCCGTTTGATCGGCCGCGGATAAACAGAGCTCACGCATCAGGCGTCGGGCGCCGCGCAATGACCAGGAAGGGGATCCCATCTATGCCACTCGAATTCGACGCCAAGAAGGCGATCATCGAAGAGTACGCAACGCACCCCGGTGACACCGGATCCCCCGAGGTGCAGGTCGCAATGCTGACGCAGCGCATCAAAGACCTCACAGAGCACCTGAAGGAGCACAAGCACGACCACCACTCGCGTCGTGGTCTGTTCCTCATGGTCGGTCAGCGCCGTCGTCTGCTCGGCTACCTCCAGGACGTCGACATCGCGCGCTACCGCTCGCTGATCGAGCGTCTCGGACTCCGCCGCTAGGCGCATCCGCGTACATCGCTTTCACGAAGGCCGCCCCACGGTGTGGGGCGGCCTTCGCTGTGTCTGGACGCCGCCGCTGCGGTTCAGACCGTCGCGCGCGCCGCGACGAGGTCGGGGTGATGGATGGCGGCGACGTCGGGGTGTGCGCGCAGGCGCGACTTCATCGCATTCTCGCCGTACAGGGCGTGGATCGGGTTCGCCGGATCCTGTGTGACTCCGGATGCCTCGCCCGCGAGTTCCGCGGGCAGGTCGATGAGCGGGAGACGGGTGTCCAGGCCGGGGTTGAAGAAGTAGGGGATCGAAATACGGTCGTCGGGGAACCGGGGTGAGACGACGCGGTGGTTGGTCGCCTTGAGGTACCCCTGGGTGGCGTACTCGAGCATCTCTCCGATGTTCACGACGAACGCTCCCGGCACCGAGGGGGCGTCTACCCACACGCCGTCGCGTTCGACCTGCAGACCACCCTTGCCCGGCTCGACCCACAGCAGCGTGAGAACGCCCGAGTCCTTGTGCGCACCGACGCCCTGCGCGGGCTCGGCCTCGCGCGAACCGGGATAGCGCACGATCTTCAGCAGCGTCGACGGCTCTCCGAAGTGCTCGTCGAAGTACGACTCGGGTGCGCCGAGGGTCAGCGCCCACGCCCGCAGCAACTTGCGAGAGACTCCGGCGAGGTGCTCCTGCCATTCCTCGGTGATCGCGCGCAACTCGGGCTGCGCCTTCGGCCACAGGTTGGGTCCGATCAGCCGTGCGTGCTCGGGGGCCGAGGCATCCTCCCCACGCCCACTCGCCGCATCGCTGGCGCGCCGCGGCGAGCCTCCGGTCGCGGGGGCCCAGATCGCCTCACGCTCGGGCCCGATGTCGATCTGCTCGCGCCAGTCGATCTGACCCTGCGTCCGCTCGCCGCCGACCCTGGTGTACCCGCGGAAGTGCGGGCTGTGCACGTTCTCGATCGCGAGCTTGTCCGCCTCGGGCAGCGCGAAGAAGGCACGGGCGGCCCGATGCAGCCGGGCCTCGAGTTCGGGCGAGATGCCGGTACCGATGAGGTAGAAGAAGCCGACATCGTGCGTGGCGGAGCGCAGGGCGGCGCGAAAACGTGCGGCGGCTTCGGGCCCGTCGTCCAACTGCGAGAGGTCGAGCACGGGGAGGTTCAGATCCGACATGACTCAGAGGTTAGGCCGGGTGTCGCGGCATCGGTTCGTTCGTTACCCACCGTTACCGGTCGGGCATCGACGTCGGGCGAATTGACCGCCCATCTCGACGATAGGTAAGGTGGGGCTTACTGAGGTATGCCTAACCTGACTTACCGCATCATTCGCGCCACACCGGGGTGTGACTCCGCCACCCTGAGATTCGGATTCCCGTGCTCGCCACATTTCTCATCGGCCTCCGCGAGGGGCTCGAAGCCGCATTGGTCGTCGGCATCCTGGCCGCGTACCTCACTCGGGTCGGTCGGCGTGATGTGCTGCCTCGCCTGTGGCTGGGTGTCGGGCTTGCGATCGTGGTGGCGCTCGCGATCGGCGCGGTCCTCACTTTCGGCGCCTACACGATGACGTTCGAGGGGCAGGAGTTGCTCGGCGGCACACTGTCGCTCCTCGCCGTAGCGATGGTCACGTGGATGATCTTCTGGATGCAGCGCACCGCGCGCACCCTGAAGAAGTCGCTCGAGGGCGAGGTCGAGCGTGCACTCGCGGTGGGTGGACTCTGGGCGCTGGTGCTGCTCGGGTTCGTCTCGGTCGCGAGGGAGGGCGTCGAGACGACATTGCTGCTGTGGTCGATGGTGCAGTCCTTCGGAGACGCGCCGGCAGCCCTGATCGGTGCGCTGTTCGGGCTCGTCGTCGCCGCTGTGTTCGGCTGGCTGCTCGCACGAGGCATGGTGCGATTGAACCTGCGCATCTTCTTCGCC
>JAHIOK010000050.1 GCA_018895315.1 Actinomycetota bacterium
CCGGTGGTCTGAACGACCATGAACACCAGGAAGAACGACACGATCGTGACGATCGCGAGTGCGACGGCGGCAAGGAACGACAGCTTGACCGCAGACCAGAAATCCACGTAGACGAGGCGCAGACGCACCTGCTTGGCGCTGGTCTTGTGGCTCGACTTCTTAGCGAGCTTGTCGGCTACCGTGCTCATGCGTCAGTACTCTCTTCGGGGGTCTCGGCGGAGGATTCGGTCGCACCCGCTTCGGGGTCTGCTGCAGTCTCGGATGTCTCAGTCGGCTCGGATGTCTCGGCCAGGCCTCGCTCGCCGTTACGAGCGATCGCGATGATGCGGTCGTCGTCATCTGGTCTGGCGAACACGACACCCATGGTGTCGCGGCCCTTGGCGGGTACCTCGGCCACGGCAGAGCGTACCACCTTGCCACTGGCAAGAACCACAAGGACCTCGTCGTCCTCGCCGACGATCAGTCCACCCGAAAGCACCCCGCGATCGTCGTTCAGACGGGCGACTTTGATGCCGAGGCCGCCGCGGCTCTGCCCGCGATACTGAGCGATCTCGGTGCGCTTGGCGTAGCCGTTCTCGGTGACGATGAAGACGAAACCGTCTTCGGTGGCGACAGAGGCCGAGAGCAGGTTGTCGCCCTCACGGAACGACATGCCCTTCACACCCTCGGTGGATCGACCCATCGGCCGCAGCGAGTCGTCGGTCGCGGTGAAGCGCAGCGACATCCCTCGGCTGCTGATCAGCAGGATGTCATCACCCTCTTCGACCAGCAGAGCACTGGTGACTTCGTCTTCCTCGCGGAGCTTGATGGCGATGACGCCACCCTGCCGGTTCGTGTCGTACTCGGTCAGGCGCGTCTTCTTGACGAGACCGCTTTTCGTGGCGAGTACGAGGTAAGTCGCGACCGTGTAGTCACGGATGTCGACGATCTGGGCGATGTCTTCATCGGGCTGCAGTGCCAGCAGGTTGGCGACGTGCTGGCCCTTGGCGTCACGCCCGGCTTCGGGCACCTCGTAGGCCTTCGCACGGTAGACGCGGCCCTTGTTCGTGAAGAACAACAGCCAGTGGTGCGTGGTGGTGACGAAGAAGTGCTCGACGACGTCATCCGCCCGCAGCTGCGCACCCTTGACGCCCTTGCCGCCGCGGTGCTGCTGTCGATAGTTGTCGCTGCGCGTGCGCTTGATGTAGCCATCGCGGGTGACGGTGAGCACCATCTCCTCTTCGGGGATGAGGTCTTCCACCGACATGTCGCCGTCGAAACCATGGAGGATCTCGGTACGACGGTCGTCGCCGAACTTCGCGACGATCTCGGTCAGCTCGTCGCGGACGATCTCGCGCTGACGTGCCGGGTCGGCGAGGATCGCCTGGAACTCGATGATCAGCGCCTCGAGCTCAGTCGCTTCATCGATGATCTTCTGACGCTCGAGAGCTGCAAGGCGGCGCAGCTGAATGGCCAGGATCGCGTCGGCCTGGATGTCGTCGATCTCGAGGAGCACCTTCAGACCCTCACGGGCCTCATCGACCGTGGGTGAGCGACGGATCAACGCGATGACCTCGTCGAGCGCGTCGAGCGCCTTGAGGTATCCACGCAGGATGTGCATGCGCTCTTCGGCCTTGCGCAGACGATACTGCGTGCGGCGAACGATCACCTCGATCTGGTGGGTGATCCAGTACGACACGAAGCCGTCGAGTGCCAGTGTTCGCGGCACTCCGTCAACGATGGCGAGCATGTTCGCGCCGAAGTTGTCCTGCAGCTGGGTGTGCTTGTACAGGTTGTTCAGCACGACCTTGGCGACGGCATCCCGCTTCAGCACGATCACCAGTCGCTGACCGGTGCGATCGCTGGTCTCGTCACGGATGTCGGCGATGCCCGTGATCTTGCCGTCACGGGCCAGGTCGCGGATTTTCAGTGCGACGTTGTCGGGGTTCACCTGGTACGGCAGCTCGGTGACCACGAGGCAGGTGCGGCCCTGGATCTCCTCAACGGCGACCACAGCGCGCATGGTGATGGAGCCGCGGCCGGTGCGCTGCGCTTCACGGATGCCACGGGTGCCGAGGATCTGTGCGGCCGTCGGGAAGTCAGGGCCCGGGATGCGCGCCATCAGCGCGTCGAGGAGCTCGTCGCGCGATGCAGCCGGGTGATCGAGTGCCCACAGCACGCCGTCGGCGACCTCGCGGAGGTTGTGCGGCGGGATGTTGGTGGCCATGCCGACCGCGATGCCCACCGAGCCGTTGACCAGCAGGTTCGGGAATCGTGCCGGCAGAACCCGGGGCTCCTGGGTCTGACCGTCGTAGTTGTCCTGGAAGTCGACGGTCTCCTCGTCGATGTCGCGCACCATCTCCATGGCGAGCGGAGCCATCTTCGTCTCGGTGTATCGAGGCGCTGCCGCTTCCTGGTTTCCGGGCGACCCGAAGTTGCCCTGACCCAACGCGAGCGGGTAGCGCAGCGACCACGGCTGCACGAGTCGCACGAGCGCGTCGTAGACCGAGCTGTCGCCGTGCGGGTGGAACTGCCCCATGACATCGCCGATGATGCGGGTGCACTTGCTGAACGCGCGGTCGGGACGATATCCACCGTCGTACATCGTGTAGATCACGCGGCGGTGCACGGGCTTCAGCCCGTCCCGGACGTCGGGGAGTGCGCGCCCGACGATCACGCTCATCGCGTAGTCGAGATAGCTCCGCTGCATCTCGATCTGCAGGTCGACCTGCTCGATCTTGTCGTGGCGGTCGTCCACGACCGCGTTCTCGAAGGTCGGCTCGGTGGGGGTTTCTTCGTCAGCCATCTGGGGGAAGCCTTTCGTCGGGGGGTTTCGATACGCG
>JAHIOK010000051.1 GCA_018895315.1 Actinomycetota bacterium
GCTTCGTAGACGCGCTGCTCGCCGTTCGGGGCGGAGATCACGGGGCAGATGCCCTCGGCGCTGCAGTTCGCGACGACGGCGCCTTGCGAGCGCACGACGAAGCTGCTGAGCGCAGGGTAGGCCAGGCGCGCATCCCCCGGGTCGACGCGGAGTGTCAGCGTGCCGTCCGCATAGGCGGTCTGCGTGATCGACGAGGGCGCCTTCGGATATCCCTGCAGGTCGAGCAGGATCTGCCCGTCGCGCTCTGAGTTGGTCTGCCGGCCCTGCGCGTCCCGCACCGAGAACGCTGCGGTGCACGTCGCTCCCGGAGCATCCGCGGTCCAGGTCGCTGTCACGGCGGTGGCGGAGACGACCGAGAACGACACTCCGACGCAGGCACCTGTCGGGCGCACCGAGGTGACGGTCAGCGGCGTGCGCGGCAGCGGGTTGATCTCGCCGCCGGCACCGATCACCGTGAACGTGCACGATGATCCGCTCGCTTGCGAACACTGCTGGGCGATCGTGCCGCCCTGCGGCAGGGTGCTCGGCGCGGCTCCGACCCGGAGGATGAGTCGGGCGGGGGCTACCGCCGCCTGGCTGGTCACTCCGATGATGGCGGCATCCTCGGCACCGGGCACGGCATCGTCTGCACCCACCACGGTGACGATGCTGCCCTGCTGGGTGACGACGAATCTCGTGCCGGTGTAGGCGACCGAATACGCGACGCCCGTACCCGCGATACCGCCCTGCCAGGTGGTCAGCTGAGCCAGGTCGTAAGTGACGGTCTGTCCGGGGGCGACGGTGAGGGACGCCGACGTGAGTTCGGGCTGCGGTACGAGCGCTTGCACCCGCACCGGAACCGACAAGTAGGTCCAGTCCTCGCGGCCCGTGATGCGCACCGGCACGATGCAGGCGTCCTGCCACGGAGCGCCGGCCCCGGCGTCATAGCGGATCGTCGTACCCGACTCGCGCACGCACGCCGCGCCGGTGCGCGCACCGCTCGGCCGCACGTCGTCGCCGACCTCGATGGTCGCGCCCCGCGGCACCCCGACGAGGTCGAGCATGTTCCACGACACCGATGCGCGCTCCTCTACCTGGCGGTCGGCCAGCCCCGTGCGCAGCGCGAGGGCGAGATCGTCTTCGCCCGGGATGCGCAGGAAGCCGTAGCTCGTGACGTTCTGACCGGAGGCACTCGTGCCGGTGAGAGCGAACGGGATGACGAGGGTGCGCGCCGGAAGGTCACCGCGCAGCCTCGTGCCCTCGACGCTGACCCCCGCTGGGGCGCCCCAGAGCGACAGTGTCAGGTCGGAGATGTTCCCGCCGGTCCACGAGACCTTGCCTGCCACGACATCCACTCCGGAGGGGAAGCGGTCGCGGGTCTGCGCGGTCAGCACGGTGTCGGTGATGACGGGAAAATCAGGAACGGACTCCCGCACGACCTTGACGACGATGAGACCGCGCGCGGTGTTGCCCGATGAGCTCTGCACGTCGTACAGGAAGGACATCGTGCCGGGCGTCGTTCCCGCGCGGATCACGACCTCGGTCGCCGAGGGAGTCTCGATGAGCCCCGACAGGCGGTCGAACTCATCGTTCGGCGTGCCGTCTGCGAGTGTCTGCACCACGTCAGGAGTGACCGCCGTGATCGACAGGGTGCCGCCGGTGGGGTCGACGTCGTTGGCGAGCGGACTGACGCGCACCGAGTTCTCGGCGCCGACCTGCAGCTGCACATAGTCGGTGAAGGTCACAGGGCTGGGATTGGACTGTTCATCGAGCACGCCGACGCGCGCCGTTGCGGTGCCGGTCGCGCCCTGACTGTCGGTCACGCGGTAGGTGAACGACACCTGGCCGCGGAAGCCCGGCACGCTGGAATACACAATCGACTCGCCATCCGCCGAGAGCGTCGCCGAGCCACTCGCCGGTTGCGTCACGATGCGATCGAGCGACACGGCATCGCCGTCCGGATCCACGCCGAACGACCGGAACGGGATGCTCGTGAGCTCTCCGCTGAGCACCCGACCTTCGAGTGTTCCCGGCCGCGGGGCGCGGTTCGACTCCTCGGAGATCACGCTGACGTGCACGGTCGCGGTGTCGGCGAGCGCGGGCGAACCGGCGGTGTACACGGCGTACTCCACGGTGTAGTCGCCCGGAGTGGACGGCGCGAGGTAGCGCAGCGTTCGGCCCGAGGCGAAGGCCAGCGCCTGATCGGACGACGAGCGCACCGACGCGGGGTTGAGGATCATCGACCCACCCGCGATCGCGACGTCGTTATCGAGCACGGGTATGTCGATCTGCGCGCCGGCGCGCACCACGACCGAATCGTCCACCGCGATCGGCGCGAGTTCGGGCGCGGGCGGCAGCAGATAGACGGTCGCCTGCCCCTCTATGCGTGCACCGGCATCCTCGGTGCCATCGCTGACGACGTAGCGGATCGTGCCGAGGAGACCGGGTGCACCATCGGCGGTGGCACCGGAGACGCGGATGTAGTTCTGCCCCACGGCGTCCACCGACATGCTCGCGCCGGGGGACGCCGAAGGTACCACGTTGCTGAGGAGCAACACGCGATGCGTGGGATTGGTCACCGCAGTGAAGACGTCGACCGTGACGTCTTCCTTCGGTCGGACGAAGGCGACGACCGGGGCGGTCGCCAACTGCGCCGCGGCATCCGCGGGAAGGATCGTGACCCGAGCAGTCGCGTTCGCGTCGCTGACGCCGTCCGACACCGTGTAGCTCACCCGATAGGTTCCGGGCGCCTGAGCGGTGAAGTCGAACGAAGTGCTGCCGGCGGTGGCGACCACTTCGGCGCGGGCATCGTCGAGTACCCGCACCGATGAGAGCGATAGCTTGCCCGCGGTGCCCGTCACATGCGTGCCGACGTCGATCGTGGTCCCGCTGCTCTGCGCGTCGATCACCGTGAACGACGTCGCGGTGAGCTTCGGGGTGGGTGAGACCCTGACCGTCAGCGGCTTGGTCGTGGCGGCTCCCCTGGTGTCGGCCACCGTGACCTGCAGCTGGATGTTCTGCACGTCGGTGATCGAAGCGTTGGGATGCTGGTAGACGACCTCGCCGGCAGGGGTCGAAGCGACCGAGCCGATGCCCGACTCGTTCACCACGGACAGCAGCATCAGGGGGTCGCCCTCGGGATCGACCCATCCGTCCATCACGGGGATGGTCACCGTGCCGCCGCTGGCGACCTCGGGGGCAGGCCAGGTGGCAAGGCATCCGGGAGTGCTGCACCATTCAGGCGCGGAGTTCTGGGCGTTCGGGGCGACCGAGAGGGTCACGGTGGTGGGGTCGGAGTAGAGACCGTCGACAGCGGTCCCGTCGGTCACTCGGTAGGAGAAGGTGGCGGAACCCGTCGCACCCGCCGCCGTCTGCACGGCGATCCGCTGACCGTTGTCGGTGATCGACAGGGTGCCGAAACCGGGATCCAGGCCGGTGACACTCGTCGGGTCGATGCTCAGCACATCTCGGTTCGGATCGTGATCGTTCAGCAGCACCGGGAGAGCGGCGAGACTTCCCGCGCGTACGCCGAAGGTATCCGGCTCGGCGACGGGGGGCTTCGGATCGATCACGACCGCCGCCTGCTCGTTGCTCGGCTGCGTCTGGGGGTTCGTCTGATCGTCGAGGGCCCAATTCTGGCTCGACGGCATGAGCTTTCCGGTCGGCGTGGCCCAGACCCATCCGCTGCGCGTCTCGTTCAGGATCATGCTCGAGTCCGATGCCACGAACACGGGGCGAAGATCCGTTCCGAGGGTCCGGCCGCCGTAGTCGAGGGTGCTCTCGCCCTGACCCCCCGAGCGCCAGAGCGTGCCGGAGGTCGTGCCGAGCCACGCGGCGTAGACGTCGCCGCCGAAGACGATCGGGCGGGCGGGCCGCCCCTTGGACGTGTCTTGACCGCCGACCTCGCGCGCCGGTGGCGACCCATCGATCGGCAGCTTGATGAGTCCGCTGCTGTCGGCGAGCCACGCGGCGTCGCCCGAGGCGGTGGAGCGACCGTATGCGACATCGCCCGCGACCACACTGATGCTCTGGGGCGTGTCACTCCCCCGATGCCACACCTGGCCCTGTTGCGGGTCGACGAGGAACCAGACGCCTCCAGCCGCGGTGAGGTCGGACTCAGACCCCTTCGGCCCATCGCGGACGGCATCCCGGCCGGCCACCTCGGCCGCCCCGATGCGGTAGCGCAGCACCGTGGCATCGGCCGCGGAGTAGCTGTAGAGCATGCCGGAATCATCGACAGTGATCGCGTCGGAGGTGTACTCCGGCGCCTGGGCATCACCGTTGGAGTTGGGGTCGATCTGCGTGGCCTCCCCACCCGAGAGCGTGCCGGCGAACACCGCACCCGAATCCGTGCGGTAGGCGACCCAGTCGCCGGAGACCGCGACGTCGACCGTGCCGGCCGGGGTTGACGCCGACGAGCGCAGGGCTTCGTCGTCGAGGTTGGCCGGGAGGGCGTCGTTGATCCGGGTGAGTTTGCCGAAGCTCTCCGAGAAGACGTATGCCCCCGAGTCGGATTGCGCGACTGCCGAGGGATTCGCGATGCTCCGCACGGTGTCGAGCTCGCCGATCGCCGTGTTCACGCGGGCGTAACGGCGCCCATCCCCGGTCTGGAGTGCCCACACCGCCGCGGAGACTGCCGGAGTGCTCTTGGCATCGAGTCCCGGCCACACCGCACTGATGGCGATGACGGATGCCACGACCGCCGCCCCCGCCACCACCGCCCACACGGTCGAGCGACGCACGTCACGCGCCCCCGGCCGTCACGATCGCCCACGCGACCATCCCTGCGGCGATCACGACCGCTGCACCGGCGATCAGGATCCACGGCCAGACTCGGCGCGCGCGCGGCGCGTCTGATCCGATGCCGGCGTCTTCATCGCGGGCCATCGTGGTCAGCGGCGAGGGCTCGTCGCCATGGCGGAGGCTCTGGTACGGCACCGAACTGCGCCGCTGGCCACGGGCTGCGGCATCCGAGAAATCGATGGCGGACGGCGAGGGCGCCCATTCGTCGACGGCGACCTCGACCGGGGTCGCGGCGTAGCCGAGCTCGGTCTGCGCCGCGCGCATCGCCTCCGCGAAGTCCATCGCACCGGCATACCGAGCTTCCGGGTCGCGTGCCATCGCCGTCGCCAGAATCGCCTGCACCGAATCCGGTACATCGGCACGCGTCATCCGCGGGTAGGTCGCACGCATGATGCGGCGGCGCAGCTGATCGCGGGAGTTCTGTCCCGATTCCATGCGCTCGAACGGACTGTGCCCCGCGAGGAGGGAGTAGACGGTGGCGCCGAGCCCCCACACTTCGCTGGAGACCGTGCCGCTGGTGTGCTCGGAGATCACCTCGGGCGCACTCCAGGGCACGCTCATCGCGAGAACCTCTTCGCCCGTGCGCGGTGCGAGTGACGACGAGATCCCGAAATCGGCGAGCACGGGCACCCCGAACGAGGTGATCAGGATGTTGCTGGGCTTGACGTCGCGGTGAATGAGGCCAGCACGGTGGGCGGATTCGAGTGCGCCGGCCATCTTCACGCCGATCGCGAGCACCTCATCGAGCGGAAGACGTTCGATGCGGTAGCGCTGCGCGAGCGAACCCGGGCAGAACTCCATGACGATATAGGGGCGCCCATCGGCCGAGATGCCCGCCTGGTAGACCGTCACGATCGAAGGATGGGCGGAGAGCTGGGCGAGGACGTCGGCTTCAGCATTGAACATGCGCAGCAGCTCGGGGTCGCGGACGTCGCTGGGCATCACCTTGACGGCAACGCTGCGGCGCGGCATGTCCTGTTCGTAGAGGAACACGTCGGCGAAGCCGCCCGATCCCAGCGGGCGCACGTACGCGAGACCGGGCAGCACGGGAGGTGCTGACGGCAGGCGCTTCGCCATGAGGGACCCCCAAGTCCATGACACGCGCGCTCACCGGCACTGCTCCTCGCCGTGGCGCACGAACGGAAAGTCGATGAGGGCGAGATCATGCTAACAAAGCGGGCGGCCTGCACTCGCTGCGACAGCGACGGTGTCCCGCACCGATTCCGGTCAGATCATGCCCTCACGCGGATCCGACGGGGTGTCGAACGGGGCATCCAGCGATCGCGTCAGTTCGTCGAGCATGGCCGCGATCTGCGGCTCGACATACTCCGAGACCGCAGATTGGATGCGCAGGCGATGGTGCAGCAGGATCGTGCAGACTTCGCGACCGACCATGTTGGCGTAGTCGTCGGCGAGTCCCACCTCCTGCCGGAGCGCCGCCTTGGCCGCCTCGCTCAGCGGCGGCAGATCGGGGACACCCGCGTCGACCTCATCGGCGAGGCCCGCGATGGTGAACAGGAAAGGAGCACCCGGCAGGGGTTCGGGGTCGAGCGGCAGTCCTTCCCACTCGGGGTCGAGGCCTTCGCCGGGCCGGTAACTGCGCGCACGGTTGCGGGCGGCCTGCTGATCGAGCTCGGCCTGCAGCATGGGAAGGTTGCGCGCCGTGTACTCGGCGACCGTATGGTCGACGATCGCCTTGATGCGCGTCGAGAGACCGTGCTGTGCACCATGGGGCACATCGGCGCCGAGTCCGGCCGCGGACAGCACCGGCGATCCGAAGCATCGACGGCACGGAGCGACCCGGCCGCGGTGGGTGGCAGGTTCCCAGCGCGGCA
>JAHIOK010000052.1 GCA_018895315.1 Actinomycetota bacterium
ATCACCCAGCCCGACGACACGCACACGCACTGGAAGGTCAAAGTCGGCGGGTTCGAGCGCGAGTTCAACGCCGAGATCACCGAGCAGCACCCCGATGAGCGAGTGGCGTGGAAGAGCACGGACGGTGACATCGCGCACGCCGGCGTCGTCACCTTCCACAAGCTGACGGATTCCTCTAGCCGCGTGACGGTCCAGCTCGACTGGGAGCCGGAGGGCTTCCTCGAGACCGTCGGATCGATGCTCGGCGCGGGCTCGCACGCCGTGAAGAAGGACCTGAAGAACTTCAAGGAGTTCATCGAGTCCCAGGGCGTCGCCGAAGGTGCCTGGCGTGGAGAGGTGCAGGTCTAGCATGAGCTTGCCCGACGCAGAGCATCCGAGCACGGACGGTCCCGACCAAGAACCGCGGGACGAACACGCACAGACGGATGCTGACGGCACCACCCGTGCCGACGGGCTTCCCGAAACCACGGACGAGGCCGGACGCCCCGTCGACAACCCGTCCGGGTGACAGCGAACCGCCACGGTCATGACCGCATCTTTCAGGAAGGCAACGAGAACATGAGCACCGAGCAGGGCCAGCAGGAGAACGGCAAAGAGAACCGACCGGGTTCGAAGGACTCCGCGGCAGAGGCCGGATCGGAATCCCCCGAAGAGGGTGAGCAGGCGGAGACCGCCGCAGAGGACGCCGTCGCCGACGACTGACATGCGGCGGTCAACCAGGTATATATTACCTGATCAGGTATTTATCTAGAGAGCCGACTACGGGACTTGAACCCGTAACCCCCTAATTACAAGTTAGGTGCGCTACCAATTGCGCCAAGTCGGCAGATCCCCCAGTGTACCGAGGGCCGAACGAGCCTATCGTTCTCCTACGGGGTGACCGTGGGGGTCGGCGTCGGGGTGGCCGTCTTGTAGTAGGTGTCGTTCGCGATCGTGAGAACGAACTGAGCGAATTCCTTGGCGTCGTCGAGAGCGCCGACGTAAGGCGTCCCGTTGACGAGAACCATGGGCGTGCCGGTGAGGGTGACGCCCTTCGTGTCAGGCAGGCCCGCGAGCGCACGATCCGTCGCGTTCTTGGCCCAGACCGCGTAGTTTTCGCCCTCTATGCAGCTGCGCACCGTTTTGGGGTCGTCGACGCCCGAGGCCTGAGCGAGGTCGGCCAGAGCCGAGTCGGTGAGCCCGTCGGAGTCCTGGTCGGGCGCCTTGGCAAGGAGGTTGTTGTTGAACGCGAAGAACGTGTCGGGCGAGTGCGTCGCCACGCACGCGGCCGCACTGGCGGCGCGGAGCGAGTACTTCGTGCCGTTCGACTTGGCCGTCAGCATCGCGACCGGGTAGTACGTCAGGGTCGCGGCATCCTGGGTCACCCATTTGGAGAGCTGCTGAACGTTCGCGACCTGGAAGTCCTTCGCACCAGCCGAGAGGTAGTCGACGTAGATGCGGATGTCGACCGTCGCGACCGAGGTGGTCGTCGGAGACGGCGTCGCGGAAGGCGTGGCTACGGCGGCATCGGAATCTGGAGCCGCGGCAGCGGTGGCAGCAGCGACACCGCTCACGCTCGTGATCGCGAACCCGTCGCCTGTGACGTTCGCGGGCTGTGCGTTCGGCTTGGACGCGGATGAGGTGACGGCGAAAGTGACCGCAACGGCGGCGGCCGCGACGACGGCGATCCCACCGACGCCGATGACGGTGCGCCGGACGATCCGTGACCGCGACTGCCGTGCCTGCACTTGCTGGGCCTTCTCACGAACCGCCTCTCGGCGGTCCCGCGGTGCGGGAACGTTCGGTGATTCGTCGCTCGACATGGATCCTCTTGATGCACAGATACCGGAATGATCCGGCGGTGCCGCCCCGGGCGAGGCGACCCAGACGATGCTAGTCAGGCAGTCTGGGAAATCCCCAGATGCAGCGCCCACTTTCGCCGGGCGGCGGCATCCTGTTCGCCGTCCAGCTGGGCGAATGCACGCCCTCATCTCTTACAGCTCTCAGCGAGGCCGTGTCATACTGATGGATGCGCCCAACGACGGGCGTGCGGGTTAAGCCCCCGCTCATTCCATCACTACGGATCGTCCGGCACGTACCTGCCGGTGAAGGAGAAGAGAACATGGCGTCCGTCACGTTTGACAACGCAACCCGTCTGTACCCCGGTGGCACCCGCGCCGCGGTCGACAAGCTGAGCCTCGAGGTCGCCGATGGCGAGTTCCTGGTTCTCGTCGGCCCTTCCGGCTGCGGAAAGTCCACCTCGCTGCGCATGCTGGCTGGCCTCGAAGAGGTCAACTCGGGCCGCATCCTGATCGGCGACCGCGATGTCACCGACATCCCGCCGAAGGATCGCGACATCGCGATGGTCTTCCAGAACTACGCGCTCTACCCGCACATGACGGTCGCTGAGAACATGGGCTTCGCACTCAAGATCGCCGGCATCGGCAAGGACGAGCGCGCGGCACGCGTGCTCGAAGCCGCCAAGCTCCTCGACCTCGAGCAGTACCTCACCCGCAAGCCGAAGGCTCTCTCGGGCGGCCAGCGTCAGCGCGTGGCGATGGGTCGCGCGATCGTGCGTCAGCCGCAGGTGTTCCTCATGGATGAGCCGCTGTCGAACCTCGACGCCAAGCTTCGCGTGCAGACCCGCACCCAGATCGCCTCGCTGCAGCGCCGCCTCGGCGTCACCACGGTCTACGTCACCCACGACCAGACCGAGGCGCTCACCATGGGCGACCGCATCGCGGTGCTCAAGGACGGTCTGCTCCAGCAGGTCGGCACCCCGCGCGACCTGTACGAGACCCCGAAGAACGTGTTCGTCGCCGGCTTCATCGGCTCCCCCGCGATGAACCTGTTCCCGGCCAAGCTCGCTGAGGGCGGCGTGCAGTTCGGCGATGTCGTCGTTCCGATCGAGGCCGACACCCTCGGCAAGGCCGGCGGCAGCGAAGTCACCATCGGCGTGCGCCCCGAAGACATCGTGGTCGGCCCCGCCGACGGCAAGGGTCTCACGGTGATCGTCGACCTGGTCGAAGAGCTCGGCGCCGACGGCTACCTCTACGGTCACACCGAGCTGGGCGGCAAGCGCACCGACATCGTCGCCCGCGTCGACGGACGTCGTCACCCGAACGCCGGCGAGAGCGTCGTGCTCGCGCCGATCCCCGGTCACGTGCACGTGTTCGACCTGGAATCGGGCGACCGCCTCAGCAACCGGGCCATCGCATCGGCCTGATCGACCAGCACTGATTCGCTAGCACCGTCGCGGCGCGGGCCCTCCACAGCGAGGACCCGCGCCGCTTTCTTTCTCACCGGGAGTTCGCGTGACGCACGCACTGAGTATCACGGCGAGCGCGGTCGACCCCGCTCTGCTGAGCCTGCCGTGGTCGACGCCGCTCGGCGAGTGGCCGAGCAGCAACATCGTCTTCCTGCCGAAGGGACTCTCTCGGCACCTCGTGCGATTTGCCAGCCTGTCCGGTCGCGTGATCGCGATCAAGGAGACCACCGCCGAGATGGCACGGCGCGAGTACGACATGCTGGGCCACCTGTCCCGCCTCGACGTGCCGTGCGTCGACCGGTTCGCGGTCGTGGCCGGTCGCGAGGATGCCTCGGGCAAGCCGCTCCCCGCAGCCCTCGTCACCGCGCACCTCAAGTTCTCGCTCCCCTACCGCGCGCTCTTCACTCAGGTGCTGCGCCCCCACACCGCCACCCGGCTGGTCGACGCCCTCGCGGTTCTCCTGGTGCGTCTGCACAACGTCGGGTTCTTCTGGGGTGACGTGTCACTGTCCAACACCCTCTTCCGACGGGATGCCGGTGCCTTCGCGGCCTACCTCGTCGATGCGGAGACCGGTGAACTGCACGAATCCGGGCTGACCCCGGGTCAACGGGCCCACGACCTCGACGTCGCGCGCACCAACATCGCCGGCGAGATCATGGATCTCGAAGCCGGCGGACGCCTCGAGGGCGGGGTCGATGCGCTGGCGATCGCGGACGGGATCGTGTCGAGCTACCACTCGCTGTGGGCGGCCCTGACCCAGCAGGAGACGTTCTCGTCGAATGAGTCGTGGCGCATCACCGAGCGGGTGCAGAAGTTGAACACCCTCGGTTTCGACATCGGCGAGATGTCGATCGAGGCGACCGCCGATGGAACGCGCGTGTCGATCGAACCGAAGGTCGTCGACGCCGGACACCACCAGCGACGACTACTGCGGCTCACCGGCCTCGACGTCGAAGAGAACCAGGCACGCCGGCTGCTCAACGACCTCGACGAGTTCCGGGCGCGCATCTCGCGCATGGGCGACGACGAGGAGATGGTCGCGCACGAGTGGCTCACCCGCGTGTTCGAGCCCGTCGTGAAGTCGATCCCGTTCGATCTGCGGGCGAAGCTCGAACCCGCTGAAGTCTTCCATCAGGTGCTCGAACACCGCTGGTACATGTCTCAGGCCCGGGGCCGCTCGGTTCCGCTCGCCGAGGTGCTCACGAGCTACCTCGATGACGTACTGCGCCACCGCCGGGATGAGGCCACCGTGATGGGGCCGCCGACCGAGACGATGTCGCTGCCGGTGATCACCTCATCCGGTGGTCTGTTCGGCGACGATGCGGTGCTCGAAGACGACGACGACGACGTCGACTGGCGCGACCTCGTCTGAGGCCGCGCCGGTCGATCAGTAGCCGACGGTGAAGCGCTCGCGCGCGTGCTTCGGGTTCTCGATCTCATCGACGAACGCGATGGCGAAGTCGGCGCCGGAGATGAAGGACTTGCCGTCGTCGTCGACGACGATGACCTCGCCACCGGTGCGGTAAGAACCGGTGCGCTCGCCCGGTTCCCACGCACCGAAGCTTCCGGCCGGGTGCACGTAGAACCATTCGCGCGAAGCGGGGGTCGCCCGGAGGTCGTCGAGCACGCCGATCGCCTCGAAGGCCTCGGGCTTGATCTCATCCGGAAAATCACCGTCGATCACGCGCGGGCCACCGGGGGCGACGAGGCTGCCACCGGCTCCACCGACAGCACCGACTCGCACGTTCTCGGGGAGCGCCGCGACGAGCTCGGCGACAGCCGGGCGCATCTTGCCGACCATGTCGCCCCGCGGAGAGAGCGCGATAGCCACGACATCCACGCCCTGGAGCTCTGCAGCGAGACCGGGAGCGTCGAGCACCGTGCCCTCGATGTAGGTGACGCCCTCGACGCGCTCCGCGGGGAGAGAGCGAGCGACCGAGACGACGGTATGACCGCGCCCCACTGCCTCCGTGACGATGTGGCGGCCGGCGTAACCGGTTCCTCCGATGACAGCGATACGAGCCATAGTGTGTCCTTCCAAACGGGTGTGTGATCTAGTTCAAGGATGCCGGCGGGCGCTTCATTCCCCCGGCGTCCAGGAAAAATCACTCCGCTGCAGCGCGCGCCGTCGACACCTGATACAGCGCGACGGATGCCGCGATTCCGGCGTTCAACGACTCGGTCGAGGCGGAGATCGGGATCGAGACGATCTGATCACAGGTCTCGGTGACCAGGCGGGAAAGTCCCTTGCCCTCCGACCCGACCACGATGACGACCGGCCGGTCCGTCAACTGCAGGGCGGGCAACGACACATCTCCGCCGCCGTCCAGCCCGAGCACGAACACACCCTGCTTCTTGAACTCCTTGAGCATCGTGGTGAGGTTTCCCGCGAGGGCTACCGGAATGCGCGCGGCTGCACCGGCGCTCGTCTTCCACGCTGCGGAGTTGACCGCGGCCGACCGACGCTGCGGCAGGATGACCGCGTGGCCACCGAACGCCGCCGTGGAGCGGATGATGGCTCCGAGGTTGCGGGGGTCGGTGATGCCGTCGAGCGCGACGAACAGCGGCAGCTCTCCACGCTCGATGACCTGCTCGAGCAGGTCCTGCGGGTGGGCGTACTCATACGGGGGAACCTTGAGCGCCACGCCCTGGTGCACGCCGTCGAAACCGGCCATGCGGTCGAGCTCGGGGCGGGTGACCTCCATCACCGGGATGCCCCGGTTCGTAGCCATCGAGAGCATCTCCTTGACGCGGTCGTCCATCTCGACGCGCTGCGCGATGTAGAACGCCGTCGCGGGGATCTTGGCCCGCAGCGCCTCGAGCACCGAGTTGCGTCCGGTCACCGTCTCGGTGTCGTCCGCCTGCTTCGCGCGCCCGCTCTTGCGCGGGTCACGGTCGGCACCGGGCTTGCCCTTGCCGCCCGCAGCGGA
>JAHIOK010000053.1 GCA_018895315.1 Actinomycetota bacterium
GATGCCCGCCGCGAGGGTGAGCGGCAGGTGCAGCCACATCGGGAGATCGAGATTGAAGCTCACGAGAGCGGCGGTCGCCGCACCGATGAGCATCTGGCCGCGGGCGCCGATGTTGAACAGCCCGACGCGGAAGGCGAGGGCGATGCCGAGGCCGGCGGCAATCAACGGGGCGGCGAACCCGAGCGTGTTGGTGAGCGGGCGGATCGCGCCGTCGAAGTCCTGCGCGCGCGAGTTGAAGATCGCTCCGCGGAACAGCGCCTCGTAGGCGCCGTAGATCGAGTTCCAGACGGCCGAGAGCAGGTCGGTCGGCCGCGCGAAGAAGTAGCCCGCGGCCTCTTGCACCTTCGCATCGGTGATCGCGATCAGAACGCCGCCGACGACCAGCGCGAGCACGACCGCGAGGATCGTTGTCACGACGCTGCCGCGGAGCAATTCGCGGATGAACACGTTCGACCGGGGCGGCGACTCGACGCTCGACGCGCCAGGCTCGGGGGTGCCGGTCAGCGGACCTGCCACCGTGGGCAGCTGTTCCGGAGGCACGCCGTCGGGCTCCGGTCCTGCTCCAGGAACTCGATCGCTCATGCTGCGTCCTCCGTGCCGGTTTCGCCGGCCATCAGCAGGCCGAGCACATCGCGCGGGGTGTCGCCCGGCACGATGCCGACGATGCCGCCGCGGTACATCACCGCGATCCGGTCGGCGAGGGCAGCGACCTCGTCGAGCTCGGTCGAGACGACGACCACCGGGATGCCGGCATCCCGTGTTTCGATGATGCGCTTGTGGATGAATTCGATGGATCCGACATCGACCCCGCGCGTCGGCTGCGACGCGAGGAAGAGGCGCAGCTCGCGACTGAGCTCGCGGGCGATCACGACTTTCTGCTGGTTTCCGCCGGAGAGCGCACCGGCGGGCGAAGACGGCCCCTGCGTGCGGATGTCGAACTCGGCGATGCGATCGCGCGCGAACTGATCGAGCGCCGCCCGGCGGATCGTACCGCCGACGGAGAACGTGGGGTCGCTCGAGCGATCGAGAATCAGGTTCTCGGCGACGGTGAAAGAGCCGACCAGGCCGTCTTCCTGACGGTCCTCGGGCACGAATCCGACGCCTTCGTCGAGGATGCCGCGCACGCTCCTTCCGACGAGCTCCGTGTCGCCGAGACGGATCGAGCCCGTCACCCGCTCTTGCAGGCCGATGATCGCCTCCGCCAGTTCGGTCTGGCCGTTGCCCTGCACGCCAGCGATCGCGAGCACCTCCCCGGGGTAGACCTCGAAGTTCACGTTGTCGACGACGACAGAGCCTGTGGCAGTCAGCACGCGGAGGTCTTTGACGACGAGCCCGGCTCCTTCGCCGCGCTGGGGTGGGTTCTTGTGCACCGTCAGCTCGACGGCGCGGCCCACCATGAGGGAGGCCAGTTCGGTGTTGGATGCCGTGGGGCTCGCCTCGCCGACGACCTTGCCGAGCCGGATGACTGTGATGCGGTCGGCGACTTCGCGCACCTCACGCAGCTTGTGAGTGATGAACACGATGGATGTGCCTTCATCGCGAAGCTGACGCATGATGCCCATCAACTCGTCGGTCTCCTGCGGCGTGAGCACGGCGGTCGGCTCGTCGAAGACGAGCACGCGAGCGTCGCGGGCGAGCGCCTTGATGATCTCGACACGCTGCTGAACGCCGACGGGGAGATCGCCCACGATCGCGTCGGGATCGACCTCGAAGCCGAACCTCTCGGCGACGGCACGCACATGGGCGCGGGCTTTCGGCAAGTCGAGCGCGCCGAACGCCTTCGTGCTCTCGTGCCCGAGCATGACGTTCTCGGCGACGGTGAAGACGGGAATGAGCATGAAGTGCTGATGCACCATGCCGATACCGGAGGTCATCGCGTCGCCCGGACCCCGGAAGTTCTGCACGACGTCGTCCAGCAGGATCTCGCCCTCGTCGGCCTGATAGAGACCGTAAAGGACGTTCATCAATGTGGACTTCCCCGCGCCGTTCTCACCGAGGAGCGCGTGGATCTCGCCGGGTTGGACCACCAGATCGATGTGGTCGTTCGCGACGAGGCTGCCGAACCGCTTGGTGATCCCGCGGAGCTCGAGCTTCATACTGTGCACCCTATCCAGAAAGGCGAAAGGCCAGAAAGGAACGCGGCCGGAGGGAATGCGAGGCATCCATCCGGCCGCGTCAGAACCCGCGTGATTACGGCGAGCTGGGCGAGGTGACCTTGAGCTCACCCGAGATGATCTGCGCCTGGAGCTTTGCGAGCTCGTCGGTCAGACCGGCCGGCAGCTTGCTCTCGAAGTCGTGGAACGACGAGAGGCCGACGCCTTCGTTCGCGAGCGTGCCGACGTACGGCGTCGGGTCGAAGTTGCCCTCGGCGGCCGAGACGACCGCGTCGTGCACCGCGGAGTCGATGCGCTTCATGATCGACACCAGGGTGACGCCGGCGACCGACGGGTCGGCGACGGCAAGGTCGGAGTCGACACCGATCATGACGGTGTCCTTCTTGCTGTCGGCGATCGCCGCGGCGGCGCTCTGGTAGATCGGGCCACCGACGGGCAGCAGCACGTCGACACCCTGGTCGAGAATGCCCTGGGAGGTCTGCTTGGCGGTGTCGTTGGCCGCGAAGCCACCGGTGAACGCACCGGTCTGAGCCTTGACATCCCAGCCGAACGTCTGGACGTTCTTGCTCTTGTCGGTGTTGAACTTCGCGACGCCGTCGATGAAGCCGTCCATGAAGATCGTCACCGGCGGAATCTGGATGCCGCCGACCGTGCCGACCTTGTTGACGCCGGCTGCATCCGACCACGCCGCCGCGGCGTAGCCGCCGAGGTAGGCCGCCTGGACCGTGTCGAACAGCAGGGGCTTGATGTTCGGGGCATCGGTCTTGCCGTCACCTGTGGGCTTGCCGTCCTTGCCGGTCGCGCCGGTGTTGTCGGCGCGGTCATCGATGATGGCGTAGTTGATCTTCGGGTTCGCCAGCGCCGAGGTCACGGTGTCGGCAGAGAGCTTGAAGCCGACCGAAATGATGAACGTGCAGCCTTCGGCGACGAGGTTCTCCAGGTTGGGCGCATAGTCGTTCGCCGAGCTGGATTCAACCTCGATGGCCTTGACGCCGAGTTCGCCGGCGGCCTTGTCCATGCCCTCTTTCGCGGACTGGTTGAACGACTTGTCGTTCCATCCGCCGTCGTCGGAGACGATGCAGGGCTGGAAGCCCGCGACCGCAGTGGGGCCGGCAGTGGTCGAACCGGCGGTCGGTGCCGAGCCACAGCCGGCGAGAGCGACGAGCAGCCCCGCGACAGCGGTGACGCCGATGAGCTTTCGGGTGGTTGAGATGGTCAACTCATGCCTCCACATCGATGAACCCGCGGACATCGCGGGTAGACCTATGAAGTTACCCAGTGTGACGTTCCCCTTGCACACCGATAACCGGTCACTCGGCTAATGGTTATGAACCCGCAACAGAAGCGGGCGCCGGTGGAAGTCAGAGAACGTCGCTGCGACCCGTGAGCTTCAATGCGTCGACGACGCCCTTGACCCGCTGGGCGTTCTCGCTCGTGGTGACGAGCAGTGCATCCTCGGTGTCGACGACGACGATGTCCTGCACGCCGATCAGGCTGATGACCCGCTTGGTCTGCGAGACCACGATGCCGCTGGAGGCATCCGAGAGCACGCGGGCATTCGGCCCGAGGATCGCGAGGTCGTTCTTGCGCCCGTGCGAGTTGAGCTTCGCGAGGCTCGCGAAGTCTCCGACGTCGTCCCAGTCGAAGTGCCCGGGGATCACCGCCAGACGCCCCTTCTCCGCCGCGGGCTCCGCAACCGCGTAGTCGATGGCGATTTTCGTGATCGAGGGCCATACCCGGTCGACCACGGGTCCGCGCGCGGCGTGGTCGTCCCACACCTCGGCGAGGTCCATGAGCCCGGCGTAGAGGTGCGGCTGGTTCTCGGCGATCTCGCCGAGCAGCACGTCGGCGCGCGCGATGAACATGCCGGCGTTCCAGAGGTAGGAGCGGTCGGCAAAATACTCTTTCGCCGTCTCGAGGTCAGGCTTCTCGACGAAGCGCTCCACGTACGCGGATTCCGGCGCGCCGTCGATCTCGAGCTCGCCGCCCTTCTTGATGTAGCCGAAGCCGACGGACGGCTCGGTCGGCTGAATGCCGATCGTGCAGATGTAGCCCTCACGGGCGACGGACACGGCCTGCTGCACGGCGAACTCGAAGGTGCGTGCACCTCGGATGACGTGGTCGGCCGCGAACGAGCCGATGATCACGTCCGGCTCGCGCCTGACCAGAATGGCGGCGGCCAGGCCGATGGCGGCCGCCGAGTCGCGAGGCTCGGACTCGAGAAAGACGTTCTTGTCGGGGATCCCGGGCAGTTCGCGTTCCACCGCCGCACGATGCGCCCGCCCGGTGACGACCGCGATGCGGTCGGCGCCCGCGAACGGCTCGAGCCGGTCCCATGTGTCGCGCAGCAGTGTCTGCCCCGAGCCGGTGAGATCGTGCAGGAACTTCGGCGCATCGGCGCGCGACAGCGGCCAGAGCCGGCTGCCGACACCACCCGCGGGAATGACGGCGTAGAAGTTTGGAATCGGATCGACCATGACTGAAGGCTACCGGCGCCGCGTCTGCGCGACCGGGACTTCTGACCAATCGCCTCCGGAGGCGGTCATTTATCTCGACGTCGAGAGAAGTTAGGCCTGCCTAATCGCCCCTCCCACTGAGACGGGAATAGGATGATTTCAGCGCCCGTGTGACGCCAGGAGCTTCGGCTCCGTGGGGCAGTGACCGCCCCCGACGACGAGTTCGACCCAGGAAGGGATGGCCGTGTCCGCACCAGCACGCGTCACACCATCGATATCGGAGACCACCTCGAGGGTTCCCCGAGGAACGCTGTATCGCGGACGTGAAGGCATGTGGTCGTGGGTGTTGCATCGCATCACCGGCGTCGCCATCTTCTTCTTCCTCCTCGTCCACATTCTCGACACGGCGCTTATCCGCGTCTCCCCCGAGGCGTACAACGCGGTGATCGGCACCTACAAGAACCCCATCATGGGGATCGGCGAGATCGTTCTCGTCGGCGCGATCGCCTATCACGCCTACAACGGCCTGCGGATCATGGCGGTCGACTTCTGGTCGAAGGGCGCCAAGTACCAGCGTCAGCTGTGGTGGGGCGTCTGGGGCCTGTGGGTCATCACGATGGCCGGGTTCGTTCCCCGTCAGCTGATCAATGTGATCGCCGAGATCTCAGGAGTGCACTGATGACTTCCGACACCATCGCCGACCCGCGCAGCCCCTACGCGCGTCCACGCCGCAAGGGGATCAACCTCGAGAAGGCGGGCTGGGTCTACATGCGCCTGTCCGGCCTCATCCTGGTCATCCTGATCTTCGGCCACCTCTTCGTGAACCTGGTCGCAGGCGACGGCATCCGCCAGATCGATTTCGCTTTCGTCGCCGGCAAGTACGCGTCGCCGTTCTGGCAGTGGTGGGACGTCTCGATGCTGTGGCTCGCCCTCATCCA
>JAHIOK010000054.1 GCA_018895315.1 Actinomycetota bacterium
GCCGTCTTCGCCGTCCCGCCCGGCTGTACCTCCGGCGGCTTCGTCGGCGATTCCCTCCTCGTCTGAAAGAACCCTCGTGACCCGACGAGACCGCAGACTTGATGTCATGCGCTTCATCGAGAACGTCGACACCGCCGCCCCGCTCTCGGTGATCGGCCTCGGCACGTGGCAGTTCGGATCCCGCGAGTGGGGTTACGGCGGCGGTTACGACGATGGGGAAGCCGGCCGCATCGTCGCCCGGGCGCGCGAACTCGGAGTGACCGTCTACGACACCGCCGAGTTGTACGGGTTCGGGCGTTCCGAGACGATCCTCGGCCGGGCACTCGCCGCCACCGGCGGCACAGCGGGGCTCACCGTGGCGTCGAAGATCTTCCCGGTCTTCCCCGTCGCCTCCGTGGTGCGGCGACACGGATTGGCCAGCGCGAAGCGGCTCGGCATCCCGACGATGGACCTCTACCAGGTGCACCAGCCGAACCCCGTCGTGCGCGACGGCACCACGATGCGCGGCATGCGGCAGCTGCGCGACCTCGGTGTCGTGCGCGACGTGGGGGTCTCGAACTACTCGCTGTCGCGGTGGCGCGTGGCCGAGGAGCGGCTGGGTTCGCGCGTGCTCTCGAACCAGGTGCAGTTCAGCCTCGTGCACCGCAATCCGCTCGATGACGGGATGCTGCGGTGGGCCGAGCAGACCGGACACCTGGTGATCGCATGGAGCCCGCTGGCGCAGGGCCTGCTGTCGGGGCGCTACGATCGCGAGAACCGGCCGACCAACGGCATCCGATCGGCGAATCCGCTTTTCCTGCCCGAGAACATCGACGCGGCAACCCCCTTGATCGACACGCTCCGCGAGGTCGCGGCGGCACACGGCGCGACGCCGTCGCAGATCGCGCTCGCCTGGGTCGTGCACCCGCCGAACGTGATCGCGATCCCCGGCGCCTCGAGCGTCGCTCAGGTGGAGAGCAACGTCGCCGCCGCCGACATCCGTCTCGGGGACGACGAATACGCGGCCCTGACTGCTGCGGCCGAGGCGTTCCGGCCGATCACCGGTGCGCGCGCGGTGCCGAAGATGATCTCGGCCCGCCGCAACCGCTGACCCGGGGATGCGGGCCCGGTGCCCGCACAACTCCTCCATCCGCGACGGAGCCGAGGGGAATCAGCCCTGCAGCGGGTCGTGACCGATCTCGCCGGAGGAGTTGTGCATCCGGTGACGGCTTCGCCGCAGAGGCCGTGCCGATGGCCGACACGACTTAGAATGGGGGTATCCCCTCCACCACTCCAGGAATCGCCGTGTCGTCAGCCCCCGTCGTGCGCACCTTCGAGGTGCGGCACCTTCAGCTCGCGCGCGCGGCGCTCGCCGCGATCGCCGCGGCCCTGGTCACGTTCTCTCCCGATCACTCAGCGGACGTCGGGCTCTCGGTGTTCAGCGGCTTCGCGATCTCGACGGGTCTGATCTTCTTCCTCGCGGCGTGGCTGGTGGCCCCCGCGGGGCGGCGGATGCCGTCGATTCTCCTCGGTGTCGTCGCGATGCTCACAGGCATGATCGGCAGTGTCCTGCCGCTGCGTTCGGTCACTCTCTTCTTCACCCTGGTGATCCTCTGGGCGCTCGCCAGCGGACTGATCGAGGTGATCGACGGCGCGAGAGCGCGCCGCTCGTCCGGCACGCTCGAAGCGCGCTCGGACGCCCGCGATCAGGTGACGGTCGGCATCCTCACCCTCGTGCTCAGCGTCGCGATCATGTTCGTACCGGCCGGGTACGCCCTGAAGTACTACATCGCCGACGCCGGCCAGAGTTTCACGCTCACAGGCATCACGATCGCCGTCGGTCTCTTCGGGGGCTACGCGGCGATCGTCGCGGTCTACTTGGGTATCGCGGGGTTCTCCCCCCGTCGCCATGCTGTCGATTCGGCGGCCACCGAGCGTTCGGAAGGCGCCGCATGAACGATCGTCCCACCCGCCGCGACCTGATGAAGCCGATGCAGCTGCTCGGCCTCGGCTTCGCCGCCGCCGCTTTCGCGTTCTTCGTCACGCTCGTATCGATGGGGTTCTTCCAGCAGCGCGGCGGAGATCAGGTGCCTCGCGCCCTCATCACCGCTCTCGTCGTCGCAGGCATCACCTTCATCGTCACCCTGGTGACGATCGCGTTGCTGATGCTGGTTGTCGATCCGGCCGATGTCACCAAGACGATCGATCGCGCGGTGCTGCTCGACCCCGAGGCTCCCGCCGACGACGCACCGGATGCCCCGGCATCCGGTCCCGCGCCCCCGCGCGCCTGACCGCCCGGCGGTCTTCACCTGACCGCCCGGCGGTCTCCGCCTGCCGGCTCCGCGAAATTCGGAGAATCGGTCGAATTTCGGATGCTCCGGCCCGAAGCATCCGAAATTCCGGCGAATCTCCGAACCTCCGAATCTCCAAATCTCCGAATCTCCGAATCTCCGAATCTCCGAATCTCCGAATCTCCGAAGATCGGACGACGACGCCCGCCGACTGCTCAGCTGAGCAGGTCGACCAACTCCGAGGCCAGGCCGGTGTAGGTGTGCGGGGTGAGTGCCAGCAGGCGCTCCTTCGCCGCGTCGCCGATGTCGAGGCCGCGCACGAACTCTGCGAGCTCGGCGGCTCCGACGCGGCGGCCGCGGGTGAGGTCCTTCAGCAGCGCGTACGGATCGGTGATGCGCGAGCGCCCGGCCGCGATCTCGGCGCGCACGACGGTCTGGATCGCCTCGGCGAGCACCTCCCAGTTGCCGTCGAGGTCGGCGTCGAGCACGTGCTGCGACAGCGAGATCTCGCCGAGGCCGCGCTGCAGGTTGTCGAGCGCGAGCAGCGAGTGTCCGAGCGCCACGCCGATGTTGCGCTGGGTCGTCGAGTCGGTGAGGTCGCGCTGCAGGCGCGAGGTCACGAGGGTCTGGCCGAGCGAGGCGAGCAGCGCGCCCGAGATCTCGAGGTTCGCCTCCGCGTTCTCGAAGCGGATCGGGTTGATCTTGTGCGGCATCGTCGACGAACCGGTCGCGCCCGCAACGGGGATCTGCGCGAAGTATCCGAGGGAGATATAGGTCCACGCATCCGTCGCCAGGTTGTGCAGGATGCCGCCGGCATGACGCACTCGGTCGTACAGCTCGACCTGCCAGTCGTGCGATTCGATCTGAGTGGTGAGCGGGTTGAACCCGAGACCCAGGCCCTCGATGAATTCGCGCGAGACGAGCGGCCACGCGACATCCGGAGCGGCAGCGACGTGCGCCGACCACGTTCCGGTGGCGCCCGAGAACTTCGCGAGGAACTCGGATGCAGCCACCTGGGCGGCCACGCGATCGAGGCGCCACGCGAACACCGCGAGCTCTTTGCCCATGGTGGAGGGGGTCGCCGGCTGACCGTGCGTGTGCGAGAGCATCGCGGCGTCGCGGTGTGCGTCGGCGAGGCCACGGAGCACGCCGGTGACCTCGCGGAGCTTCGGCAGCCAGACCTCGGTGATCGCGCGCTTGACAGTGAGCGCGTAGGCGGCGGAGTTGATGTCTTCGCTCGTGCACGCGAAGTGCGTCAGCTCAGCGATCGCGCCCAGGCCGAGGCTCTCGAGGCGGTCGCGCACGAGGTATTCGACGGCCTTGACGTCATGCCGCGTGACGGCCTCTTTCTCGGCGAGCCAATCGATCTGCTCCTGGCCGAAGCCGAGGTAGAGCACCCGCAGCCGGTCTTTGTCGGCATCGGGAAGCGGTGAGGTGCCGAACAGCGAGCGGTCGGTGA
>JAHIOK010000055.1 GCA_018895315.1 Actinomycetota bacterium
AGGCGACCCACCCCAAGACGCGAGGAGTTTCGGTCGGGATGAGGAGGATCCGAGTGGATTCGACCTCATCCCGGCCGAAGGTCCTCGTCTCGGGAGTTCGGATCACGCGAAGCTGAAGATGACCTCGACCTCGACGGGGCTGTCGAGCGGCAGCACCGGAACGCCGACGGCGGAACGCGCGTGGCGCCCATCGTCGCCGAAGACGTCGCCCAGGAGTTCGCTGGCACCGTTGATGACACCGGGCTGACCGGTGAATTCCGGAACGGATGCCACGAAGCCCGTGACCTTGACGACGCCGGTGAGACGGTTCACATCTCCGACGGCAGCAGCCGCCGCCGCGATCGCGTTGAGCGCGCTCAGACGGGCATACTGCTTCGCGTCGTCCGGAGCCACGAGTCGGTGCCCTTCGCCCACCTTGCCGGTCGCGGGCAGCGTCCCCGCCACGAGTGGGAGCTGACCTGCCGTGAAGACGAGGTCGCCGTGCACCTTCGCCGGAATATAGGCTCCGGCGGGCGACGGGACATCAGGAAGGTCGATGCCGAGTTCGGAGAGGACGTCGGAAATCGCCACGATCACGCCTCGAACTGCTTGGCCGCTTCGGCCGCAGCGCCGAGTCCGGCGTTCGCCGATCCTCCGCCGGTGGGACGCTTGAGATACGCCACGAGGCCGCCCTCCGGACCCGTGACGACCTGCACGAGTTCCCACCCCTGCTTTCCCCAGTTGTTGAGGATCGCTGCGGTGTTGTGAATCAACAGGGGCGTGGTGAGGTATTCCCACGTGGTCATCGGGGCTCCGGATTCTGGCAGGTGAGCAGGATTCGGGGCATCCGGACGCGCGCCCATATCGGGTATTCGCCCAGGTATCTCCCCTACGATCAAGCCTATGCCTGATACCAAACGGACTGCTACGGGTGTGCTCGGCGGTCTCGCCGGTCTCGTAGGACTCAGCGCCATCGCCGGCATTCTCGTGACGGTCACCGTCACCCCGGCACTCGCCATCACCGGGGCTGCGGCCTCGAGTGCGATCACGCTGTTCGACAACATGCCGCGAATTCTCGAGATCGAGAAGCTCATGCTGCCGACGACTCTGTACTACAAGAACACCGACGGCAAGGATGCCGTCCTCACCAAGTTCTACGACCAGAACCGGTCGCCGGTGAACTTCGACCAGATCGCCCCGGTCATGTACGACGCGATCCTCTCCAGTGAAGACCCGCGCTTCTATCAGCACGGCGGTATCGACCTGATCGGTACGACCCGGGCCCTCCTGAGCAACGTACAGGGCGGCCAGACGCAGGGTGGTTCGTCGATCAGCCAGCAGTACGTGAAGAACATCCTCACGCAGCGGTGCTACTCGACGGCGAAGACTCCCGCCGACGTCACCACGTGCTACGACCAGGTCACGAACAGCTCCGGCACCGACGGCATCCAGCGCAAGCTCCAGGAGATGCGCTACTCGATCCAGCTCGAGCAGCAGTATTCCAAGAACGACATCCTGCTCGGATACCTCAACATCGCGAACTTCGGCGGCACCACGTATGGCATCGATGCCGCGTCGCGCTACTACTTCGGTGTTCCGGCAGCTCAGTTGAGTCTCGGTCAAGCAGCCGCCCTCGCGGGCATGGTGCAGAACCCGAACACGTATCGCCTCGACCAACCCGCGAGTGCGACGAACGGTGCTCCGAACGGAGTCGTCGAGGCCAACGACACCCAGCTTGCCGGTCTCGTCAGTCTGCGCAACGCCGGGACGATCACACCCGAGCAGTTCCTCGCAGCCGCCGACGGCTATGGCGACACCAAGGGTCGACAGCTCTACGTGTTGAGCCGACTCCTGGCCGATGGCAAGATCACGCAGGACCAGTACGTCGCCGCAGCGATCGAGCCCATTACACCGAAGATCACGCCATCCACCACGGGCTGCGCGTCGACAGGCGGAATGGCGTATTTCTGCCAGCTCGTCGTGTCTGTCATCGCCAGCGATCCTGCCTTCGGCGCGACTATCGACGACCGCCAGATCGCGCTCAAGCGCGGCGGCCTGAACATCTACACGACGCTGGATGCCCGCCTGCAGAGCGCCGCGGAGGGGGCCATCGCGCAGTACACACCGGCCAGTGTCGGTTCGGATTCCTGGAAATACGGGGCGACGATCACCAACA
>JAHIOK010000001.1 GCA_018895315.1 Actinomycetota bacterium
CTCGGAGGATTCCAAGAAGGTCGACGAAGCCAAGAGCGACCGCGACGTCGGCCTCTCCTACTGCGACGCCCAGGGCATGCGGTACGTCTCCGTCGCCGGCACCGCGAGCGTCATCCACGACACGGCGAAGATGGCGGAGCTCTACACCCCGTCGCTCGACATCTGGTTCGAGGACGGCCTCGACACCCCCGGCATCGCTCTGCTGAAGGTGAGCCCGGTCGAAACGGAGTTCTGGGAGCCCGCGAAGGGAAAGATCGCGATGGCTGCCGGAATGCTCAAGTCGCTCGTCACGAAGGACACCCCCGACGACGGAATCATGAACCACGGCCGCATCGTCGGCTGACGACCGCATCGTCTGCTGACGACACCGCGAACGTCGGGGAATCCGCCGACTTTCGGAGATTTTCGCCCGAATCATCCGAAAAGGGCGAGGATCTCCGAAAGGACGGATGCCGGTGGCCCGCCTACCGTGCGCGGAGACGTGCCACCGCGTCGGCGGCCGTGACCACGTCGCGGTCGCCGGTGCGGCGATCCCACAGCTCGACCTGACCATCAGCTGCTCCACGGCCGACGATCACGATCTGCGGCACCCCGATGAGCTCGGCGTCGCCGAACTTCACGCCGGGTGAGACCTTGGCGCGGTCGTCGTAGAGCACGTCGAACCCGGATGCCTCGAGCTCGGCCGACAGCGACGCGGCGAGGTCGAAGGCCACAGCGTCCCTCCCCGTCGCCACCACGTGCACGTCGAACGGCGCGATCGACGCGGGCCAGATAAGGCCCTTGTCATCGTTGTTGAGTTCTGCGATGTTCGCGAGGATGCGCGTGACGCCGATGCCATACGAGCCCATCGTGACGGTGACGAGCTTGCCGTTCTCGTCGAGGACCTTGAGCCCGAGCGCCTCGGCGTACTTGCGCCCCAGCTGGAAGACGTGGCCGATCTCCATGCCACGGGCGAGTTCAACCGGACCCGAGCCGTCGGGGGCGGGATCTCCTGCTCGGACCGTGGCCACCTCGGCGAATCCGTCGCCGAAGAAGTCGCGGCCGGCGATGAGGGAGTGAACGTGTTTCTGATCGATGTTCGCGCCGGTGATCCAGCTCGTACCGTCGACGACGCGAGGGTCGAGCAGGTAGCGGATGCCGGTGGCCGATTCTTCGCCGAGCACGGGACCGGTCTGCGACCAGGGCCCGATGTAGCCCTTCACCAGCAGGGGGTTCTTCTCGAAGTCGTCGGCAGTGGCGGCTTCGACCTCGGCCGGAGCGAAGGCCACCTCGACGCGCTTGTCGTCCACATCGCGGTCGCCGGGAATGCCGATGACGACGAGCTCGCGGGTACCGTCGAGGTGCGTCAGGGCGAGCACGACGTTCTTCAGCGTGTGCGCGGCGGTCCACTCGGTGGCGTCCGTCGTGGCGGGGCCGGCGATGCCTGCAGCAGGCGCGTCGAGCGCCGCGTTGGCGTGGTCGACGAGGGTCGCGATCGTGGGCGTGTTCGGCGAATCGAAGATCACCGGCGCGGCGAGGCCCTCGAAGGAGATGGCGTGGGGGACGACGGTGGTGAACGCCTCCACGTTGGCCGCGTACCCGCCCGCGGAGCGCACGAACGTGTCTTCCCCGACGGAGGTGGGGTGCAGGAACTCTTCGGAGCGTGAGCCACCCATGGCTCCGGCATCCGCCTGCACGATCACGTACTCGAGCCCGAGGCGCGTGAAGATGCGCTCGTAGGCGTCGCGCTGAGCCATATAGCTGGCGTCGAGTCCGGCATCGGTGTAGTCGAAGGAGTAGGCGTCCTTCATGGTGAACTCGCGTCCGCGCAGCAGACCGGCGCGAGGGCGGAATTCATCGCGGTACTTGTCCTGGATCTGGTAGATCGACAGAGGCAGGTCTTTGTACGAGGAGTACAGGTCTTTCACGAGCAGCGTGAAGACCTCTTCGTGCGTGGGCGCGAGAAGGTAGTCGGCACCCTTGCGGTCCTGCAGACGGAAGAGTCCGTCGCCATACTCTTCCCATCGGCCGGTGGCCTCATAGGGCTCGCGGGGCAGCAGCGCGGGGAAGTGCACCTCGTACGCTCCGGCGTTCGCCATCTCGTCGCGGATGATCGCCTCGATCTTCGCTTTGACCTTCAGCCCCAGCGGCAGCCAGGCAAAGATGCCGGGAGCCTGACGGCGGATGTAGCCGGCGCGGACGAGCAACCGGTGCGAAGTGACCTCGGCATCGGCGGGGTCTTCACGGAGCGTGCGGAGGAAGTAGTGCGAGAGACGGGTGACCACGAGGATCAAGTCTAGGGCGGCGGA
>JAHIOK010000056.1 GCA_018895315.1 Actinomycetota bacterium
CGCCGGCATCCGTACGCCCGGCGACGGTGAGGCTCGGCGTACCGCCCAGCACGCGGGCCATCGCATCTTCGAGCGTCCCTTGGACCGTCCGCAGCGCGGGTTGGCGCGCCCACCCGCGGAAATGCGTGCCGTCGTAGGCGATATCGAGGCGTAGACGCATCCGAACAGCCTAGCCAGACCCAGCCGGAGAACGACGAAGCCCGCGATCCCTCTCGGGAACGCGGGCTTCGAGCGAAACGGTGATGACTACTTTGCGTCGGTCACGGCCTCTTCAGCGGCGGCCTCAGCGGCGGCACCCTCTTCTGGCGACTCCGCTCCGGCGTCGGTGTCGTCGGCGACGGTCTCGTCAGCAGCAGCCTCGTCGGCGACGGGCGCCTCCTCAGCGGGAGCCTCGGCGACGACCGGGGCCGCAGACTTCTTGGCCGGCTTGACCTTCGGCGTCACGGGCTCGAGGACGAGCTCGATGACGGCCATGGGCGCATTGTCGCCCTTGCGGTTGCCGATCTTCGTGATGCGGGTGTAGCCGCCCTCACGCTCGGCGACCAACGGCGCGATCTCGGTGAAAAGGATGTGCACGACTTCCTTGTCACCGATGACGCCGAGCACACGCCGACGGGCGTGCAGGTCGCCGCGCTTGGCGAAGGTGACCAGGCGCTCGGCGAGCGGACGCACGCGCTTGGCCTTGGTCTCAGTGGTGGTGATGCTCTTGTGCGTGAACAACGCGGCTGCGAGGTTCGCGAGGAGCAGACGCTCGTGTGCGGGGCCGCCTCCGAGGCGGGGACCCTTCGTGGGCTTGGGCATGTCTCAGTTACTCCAGTGGAATCGGGTCGGGTGCGACGGGTCAGACGGTCTCGTCGTCGTAGCCGCCGTAGAAGTGGGCGCCGTCGAAACCGGGCACCGAGTCCTTCAACGACAGGCCGAGCGACACGAGCTTGTCGCGAACCTCATCCACCGACTTCTGGCCGAAGTTGCGGATGTTCATCAGCTGCGTCTCCGAGAGCGCGACGAGCTCGCTCACGGTGTTGATGCCTTCGCGCTTGAGGCAGTTGTACGAACGCACCGACAGATCGAGGTCTTCGATCGGCATCGACAGTTCGTTGGAGAGGACGGTCTCGACCGGCGCGGGGCCGATCTCGATGCCCTCGGCCTCGACGTTCAGCTCGCGGGCGAGTCCGAACAGCTCAGTCAGGGTGCGTCCGGCGGACGCCACGGCGTCGCGCGGGGCGATCGAGTTCTTCGACTCGACGTCCAGGACGAGCTTGTCGAAGTCGGTGCGCTCACCGGCACGAGTCGCCTCGACGCGGTAACTCACCTTGAGGACGGGCGAGTAGATCGAGTCGATCGGGATCTGACCGGCTTCGGCATACTCGTTGCGGTTCTGCGTCGCGGAGACGTAGCCGCGGCCACGTTCGATCGTGAGCTCGAGCTCGAAGCGCGCGGTGTCGTTCAGGGTGGCGATGACCAGGTCGGGGTTGTGCACCTCGACGCCCGCCGGAGCGGAGATATCGGCCGCAGTGACCTGTCCGGCACCCGTCTTGCGCAGGTACGCGGTGATGGGCTCGTCGCGCTCGCTCGAGACGACGAGCTGCTTGATGTTCAGGATGATCTCGGTGACGTCTTCTTTCACACCGGGGATCGTGCTGAACTCGTGCAGCACGCCGTCGAGGCGGATGCTGGTGACGGCGGCGCCGGGGATCGACGACAGCAGGCTGCGACGCAGCGCGTTGCCGATCGTGTATCCGAAACCGGGCTCGAGCGGCTCGATGACGAAACGGCTGCGGAACTCCCCGACCTTTTCCTCGGTCAGGGTGGGACGCTGTGCAATAAGCACTATGTGTTCCTTTCGGCTAAGTGCCCGCTATTTGACACTTGCAGTTATTGAGGTGTTGAGTTTTTGTCAGCGAATTCGCCGTCGCACCGGGCGACGGCTCATCCGGAAAAGCATGCGGATGCCGGGACGCCGCGAGGCGCCCCGGCTCCGGGAATCAGACGCGGCGACGCTTCGGCGGACGGCAGCCGTTGTGCGCCTGCGGGGTGACGTCGTTGATCGAACCGACCTCGAGGCCTGCGGCCTGGAGCGAGCGGATCGCGGTCTCGCGGCCGGAGCCGGGACCCTTCACGAAGACGTCGACCTTCTTGACACCGTGCTCCTGCGCCTGACGCGCAGCAGACTCGGCGGCCATACCGGCGGCATAGGGGGTGGACTTGCGCGAGCCCTTGAAGCCCACGCCACCCGACGATGCCCAGCTGATGACAGCGCCGGTCGGGTCGGTGATCGAAACGATCGTGTTGTTGAACGTCGACTTGATGTGGGCGTGGCCCAGCGCGATGTTCTTCTTCTCTTTGCGACGCGCTTTGCGCGTGGCGGTCTTGGGTGCAGCCATGTGCGTTCTCCTGAATCCTGTCGCTCAGCCCGAGGCCTAGCGCGCCTTCTTCTTGCCGGCGACGGTGCGCTTGGGACCCTTGCGGGTGCGAGCGTTCGTCTTGGTGCGCTGACCGTGAACGGGCAGGCCGCGACGGTGGCGGATGCCCTGGTACGAACCGATCTCGATCTTGCGGCGGATATCGGCGGCCACCTCGCGGCGGAGGTCACCTTCCACCTTGTAGTTGCCTTCGATGTTGTCGCGCAGCGCGATCAACTGGTCGTCGGTCAGATCCTTGACGCGGACGTCAGGGTTGATCTCGGTCGCGGCGAGAATCGCCTTCGAACGGGTGGGGCCTACACCGTAGATGTAGGTAAGGGCGATCACCACGCGCTTGTCACGCGGGATATCGACGCCGGCAAGACGTGCCATGCGACTCTCCTAGGAGTGTGTCGGAGGTGTGGAGCAGGATCGGTGCCAGGGCCTCCGACCCGGGGTGTCCCCTCTTGCGAGGTTCTGATCCTGCCTATCGTGTGTTCAGTTGTACGTCTGTGATTCGGATGCCGAGGCATCCATCGCTGCTCAGCCCTGGCGCTGCTTGTGGCGCGGGTTGGACTTGCAGATGACCATGACGACGCCGTGACGGCGGATCACCTTGCAGTGATCGCAGATGGGCTTGACGCTGGGCTTGACCTTCATGGTGATTCCTTGTTCGCTGTCTTCGTCGGGCGGGCACGCGAATGCCCGGGACGTTACTTCTCGACCGGTCTAGCGGTAGCGATAGACGATTCGGCCGCGGGTGAGGTCGTAGGGGCTGAGCTCCACGACCACGCGGTCTTCGGGGATGATACGGATGTAGTTCTGCCGCATCTTGCCCGAGATCGTGGCGAGTACCTTGTGTCCGTTGCTCAGCTCAACGCGGAACATCGCGTTGGGCAGCGCCTCGGAGATCACGCCTTCGATCTCGATGACACCGTCTTTCTTCGCCATACGCTCGCTAACAATTCTGCAGACCGGTCGGTCTGCGGTGGATGGGGGTGCGGTGCCGAGACACGCCGACAAAGGCGCAAGGCACCAAAGAGCAATGCTACGTGATATCGGATGCCTCGGCAACTCGGGTCCGACCCGCCCGCGTGTCGCCTCTCCCTGACGCCCCGCCGATCCACCCTTGTCGCGAATCCACACCCTCGCCGCGAGACGACACTCTCCGGCAACGATGGCGTGTTGTCTCGGCGTGGCGGTGTGGTTTCGCCTCACCACCGATGCGTCGGGAAGACGTGGAACGCCGCGAGACGGCGCTCGAGCGTGGCAGCGTTCGGAATGTGCACCATTCCCCATCGCGCGAAGGTGCGCCCCGTGGTGCCGCGGATCCAGTCCTCGCGCGCCTTCTCGTCGGCAAGAGCTGCGTAGCCGACCTCGCGCATCATGGCAGGGTCGGTGTACTTACCCACACCGTCGAACTCACCCCACGCCCGAGCGAGATCGAAGTCGACCCGATAGTCCTCGTCGTTCGGTCCGGGGATCACGACCTGCAGTGCCGGAACGTCGAACCCGAGCCTCAGCAGGTAGAGCCGGCTGACCGATTCGCCGGGCAACTGCGCCCGACCGTCTGCGAGCGTTGCGATACGTCGTGCACGACGGATGCCGCGCATTCCCGACGCGGCATCGATTCGGGCGCACAGCCCCGAGCGCCATTCCTCCGCAGCGTCGATGTCGTACCACCGCCGCTCGTCATCCCACGCGACACGGCGGAGTGCGGCATCCGCGCAGGCGATGGCGGTCTCGTCCGAGGCTCCGCGGATCACATCGAACACCGTGCGCTCCAGCGTCGTGCACGGGATGCCGAACCGGCTCGTGCGGTCCCGCTCCGCCACCTCGACGCCGTGCCGCGCCACGCCGGCTGATCCACGCACCAACCCCGACGTATGCGCGCCACTGAGATGCACCCGCGCCGGATCGATCCGGAACAGCGGCAGCTCCCAGACGACCCCCGCGGACACATATGAAGCCACGGCATCCGATCCCCGCATGTTCTCTGCGACGGCAACCACCCGCAGCAGATGCCTCTCCTCCGTGAAGGCTGCAGTCCACTGGCTCGCCGGCAGGTGACGCCCGCGATGCACTCGGCATAGCTCCCCCGATGCGACCTGTCTCCTCAGCTCGCTCGCGTTGACGCCCCGCAGCTCGAGGTCGTCACGGGTCAGTAGGCGGCGACGGGCGTTGGAGACATCCATCGCGCCAGCATGGCCCGCGGCGCCATCGAGATCCTCGACGCCACGTGATCCCGTGGAGAACAGATCTCACACGCGCCCTGTGCAGGAGCCAGCCTGAGCGGACGCTCGGTTTCCCCGCGGGCGGTCACCTCTTCCACGAAACAACACTCGGCATCCGAACCCACACTCTCCGGACTCCGCAGGGTGTGGCCTCGCGAAGCGAGTGTGGTCTCGCGATGCAGAGCCTTGCGGCGCGAAACGCGTGTGCCTGCGCAAAACGAAGGATGCCTCGACCCGTCAGGGCCGAGGCATCCATGTGCCGCTACGAGAACAGGCCGATCAGCTTGGTGGGGTCGCTCGGAAGCTTCGAGTTGGAGATCGTCGTCCCGTTGATCGCGACCGTGGGGGTGGCAATGCCACTCTGGCCGGGCTGGATCGGCGTCTTCTTGGTCATCGACTGCACGTACTTCATGTACTTGTTGGACGTGATGCAGCTGTCCGCGCCCGTGACCCCGGCGCCGGCAGCGATCGCCACGATCTGCTCATCGGTCAGGCCACTGGAGTTTTCGGCAGGCTGGTTCTTGTACATCGACTGCATGAAAGCCATCGCCTTGTCGGGCGCGACCTCTGCGACGCAGTACATCGCGCTCGCCGCCCGCGACGAGAAGGCCGTGCCCTGCGACGACGCGTCGAGGATCGCGATCGGGTGCACGTTGAGGGTGATCGTGCTGTCGGAGACGAGGCCGGTGATGGTGTTGCCGAAGGTCGTCTCGAACTGGTTGCAGATCGGGCACATGAAGTCGACGTACGTGTCCATCGTCTTGGCGCCGGTTCCGACCGAGATCGCTCCGGTATCGGCGTTGATGTTGGTGCCCGTCGGGGCAGGTCCAGCGCTCGTGGACTGGTTGTTCATCACGACGACGAGGGCGCCCACGACGACGAGCACCACGACGACAGCGACGCTGATCCAGATCGCGAACCAATTGACCTTGCGGGCGGGCGTTGCCATTTTTCTTCCTATCCGATCTGCTGCGGGACGACGCCGAACGGCGCCAAGCCCGCAGCCCCACCATCGGGTGCAGTGAGCACCCAGATACCACCATCATGAACGGCGACGCTGTGCTCCCAGTGTGAGCCGGCCGAGCCGTCGACGGTCGAGACCGTCCAGTCATCGTCCTCGACGAATGTGACCTCGCTGCCAGCAACGACCATCGGCTCGATCGCCAGGGCAAGGCCCGGACGCACCTCTGGACCCTGCTCGGGAACGCGGTAGTTGAACACCGACGGGGACTCGTGCATCTTGCGCCCGATGCCGTGGCCCACGTACTCGCGCAGGATGCCATACCTCTGACCGGATGCCTCGATGCTGCGCTGAATGGCAGCACCGACCTCGGCGACGTGTGAGGCGGTCGCCAGGGCGGCGATGCCGGCCCACAGCGACCGCTCGGTCACCCGCGACAGCTCTTCGCGCGCAGAGACCAGCTCAGGGCGCGAAGGATCGGGGATCACGATCGTGATCGCGGAGTCTCCGTTCCAACCCTTGTACTCGGCGCCCGCATCGATCGAGACGATGTCGCCGGGCTCGAGGACACGTTCACCCGGAATTCCGTGCACGACCTGCTGGTTGACTGACGAGCAGATCGTGTGGCGGTACCCGCGCACCATCTGGAAGTTCGAGATCGCACCGCGACCCGTGATGACCGCGGATGCCGCGGCGTCCAGCTCGAGGGTCGTCACACCCGGAGCGATGATGGCACGCACGGCATCGAGCGCGGCCGCCGTGATCAGACCCGGTTCAACCATGGCCCGCAGCTGCGCGGGGGTTTTGTAGAGCGAGCGGCGGAACCCCACGTCAGGCAGCAGCCCGGCGTGCCAGCCCGCGCGCGACCAGCGCCGAGATGATTCGCTCGGTGATCTCGTCCATCGTGCCGACACCGTCGATCTCGTCGACGATGCCGCGCTCGCGGTAGACGTCGAGGATCGGCGCCGTCTCGCGCTCGTAGATGGAGAGACGGTGGGCGATGACCTCTTCGGTGTCGTCGGAACGACCCTGCTCCGCGGCACGGAGCGCGATGCGCTCGATGCTCTCATCACGCGGGACGCTCAGTTCGATGACAGCGTCGAGCTGCTCGTCGCGTCCGCCGAGGAAGACATCGAGGTCGGCGACCTGCCCGATGTTGCGCGGATACCCGTCGAGGAGGAAGCCCTGGGCCGCGTCATCCTGCGCGAGGCGGTCGCGTACCACGGCGCTGGTGAGCTCATCAGGAACGAGGTTTCCCGCTTCGATGATTGCCTGCACCTGCTTACCCAGCGGCGTACCGTCCTTGATGTTGGCACGGAAGACATCGCCTGTGGAAACCGTCGGGATGCCGAGCGACTCCGCGATACGCACACCCTGCGTTCCCTTGCCAGAACCCTGCGGGCCGACGATCAGAAGTCGGGCCGGCGTACCGGACGAACGCTCTAGCCGTGGTGCGGTCATCGCAAGAGCCCTTCGTAGTGACGCTGCTGCAACTGCGCGTCGATCTGCTTGACCGTCTCGAGGCCGACGCCCACCATGATCAGGATCGACGTGCCGCCGAACGGGAAGTTCTGGTTCGCACTCACCGTAGCCAGCGCGATCAGTGGGATCAGCGCAACGAGGCCGAGGTAGATCGAGCCGGGCAGCGTGATGCGCGTGAGCACGTAATCGAGGTATTCCGCCGTAGGACGACCTGCGCGGATGCCGGGAATGAAGCCGCCGTACTGCTTCATGTTGTCGGCAACCTCGACCGGGTTGAACGTGATCGCCACGTAGAAGTAGGTGAAGCCGACGATGAGGAGGAAGTAGAGCAGCCAGTACAGCGGGTGGTCGCCCTTGGTGAGGTACGACTGGATCCACGCAACCCATCCCGGCACGCTCCCGTTGGCGTCCGGAGTCTGGTTGAACTGAGCG
>JAHIOK010000057.1 GCA_018895315.1 Actinomycetota bacterium
CGTTCCCGAGAATGTCGTGCAGCACTGGACGTACACCGTGATCCAGTCGGACAACGGCTGGGCGATCGACGACGCGAACCCGGACGACTGATCGTGGCGACCGCTTCCTCCCGTACCCGCGCCCCTCGGACCGCGACGTTCTTCGTGACGTGCATCGCCATCGGCCTCGCGGCCGGTCTCCTTTCCGGGCTGTTCGGCGTCGGCGGGGGCACGGTCATCGTGCCGTTCCTCGTGCTGATCCTGAAGTTCGATCAGCGTCTCGCCTCAGGCACGTCGCTCGGTGCGATCATTCCCACGGCGATGGTGGGCGTGATCTCCTACGCCGTCCACGGATCCGTCGCCTGGATCGCGGCGATCCTCTTGGCCATCGGCGCTGTTGTCGGCGCCCAGATCGGCACGTGGCTGCTGCCGCGCGTCTCGCAGAGCATCCTTCGGTGGGCTTTCATCGCGTTCCTCGTGATCGTGATCGTGAGTCTGTTCCTGGTGATCCCTTCGCGGGCGGCGCCGTTCGAGGTCACCTGGTGGAACGGAGCCGCACTGGTCGTGGTCGGTGTGCTCACCGGCACGCTCTCGGGTCTGATCGGCGTCGGCGGTGGCATCGTCGTGGTTCCGGTGCTCATGATGATGTTCGGCACGAGCGACCTCGTGGCCAAAGGAACGTCATTGCTCATGATGATCCCGACGGCCATCTCGGGCACGATCGGCAACGTCCGTCGAGGCAACGTCGACCTCGTCGCCGCCACCACCGTCGGGTTGGCCGCGTGCCTCACGACGGCGCTCGGGGCGTGGATCGCGACTCTCCTCGATCCCCTGGTCTCCAACATCCTGTTCGCCTGTTTCCTCGTGTTCATCGCGACGCAGATGGCGGTCACCGCGCTCCGTGCCCGCACCTCCTCGGCGCCTTCGGTTTGAGCGCGGAGCTTCGGAGTCGCCGTCGCACGGCTCGGTAGGATGGCATGGTGCCAGTGAACCCCGCGCTCGTCGGTCGCGAATTCCCGCCGACGGCCCCTTATCTCGTGGGTCGGGAGAAAGTGCGCGAGTTCGCCCGCGCCGTCTTCGCCGACGACCCGCGGCATGTCGACCCCGCCGCCGCGCAGGCGCTCGGCTACGCCGACGTCGTCGCCCCGCCCACTTTCGCCATGGTGATCCAAGACCAGACTTTGCAGATCCTGCTCGCGGAGCCCGACTCGGGCATCACCCTCGAGCGCACGATCCACGCCGAGCAGCGATTCCGGTACACACGACCGATCGTCGCCGGCGATGAACTCGTGGGCCGTCTGTCGGTGACAGGCGTGCGAGCGATCGGAAAGGGCGCGATGGTCACCAGCGAAGCTGAGATCACGGATGCCGCGGGTCAGCACGTCGTGACCGCCACCTCCGTGCTGCTGATCGGAGGCGAGGACTGATGGGCTGGTTCCAGGCCTCCGTCGGCGATGTCGTCGCCGAGCGTACCGTGCACCTCACGCGCGAATCGCTCGTCCGCTACGCCGGAGCATCGGGAGACTTCAACCCGATCCACTATCGCGACGAGGTCGCCGAGCGCGTTGGCCTGCCGGGCGTTCTCGCGCACGGGATGCTGACGATGGGCCTCGCGGTCGAAACCCTGGTGCCGTGGCTCGGTGACGCGGGGCGCATCGCCGAGTACGGCGTGCGGTTCACGCGGCCCGTCGTGGTCGACTCCGAGACCGGCGCCGACCTGAGGGCCATCGCCACCGTGGCCACCGTCGATGAGGAGACAGCGCGCATCGATCTCACCGTCACGCACGGCGAGACCACCGTGCTCGGCAAGGCGCAGGTTCGCGTCCGGCTCGCGTAGCCGATGCCGATGACAGAGGTCACCCCGATTCCCCTCGCGCAGCTCACGACGCTGCGCACCGGCGCCGCCCCCGAGCGCATGATCGACGCGCACACCACCGCTGAGCTGGTCGAAGCCCTCCGTGGCGTCTGGGCCGAACGGGATCCCTGGTTCGTGCTCGGCGGGGGGTCGAATCTGTTCGTCGGCGATGAGCCGTTCGAGGGAACCGTCGTGCGAGTGCTCACATCAGGTATCGAGCGGGTGCCGTCGCCGCGGTCCGGCTACGCCCGTCTGCGCGTTCAGGCTGGTCATGACTGGGATGCCCTGGTCGCCTTCACCGTCGAGCAGGGCCTGGCCGGCATCGAGGCGATGTCGGGCATCCCTGGGACGACGGGGGCAGCGCCCGTGCAGAACATCGGCGCGTACGGGCAGGAGATCGTGCAGACCCTCGTCGAGGTGGAGCTGATCGATGAATCCACCGGTGAGACCTCGACGGTGTCGGCATCCGACCTCGCACTCGGGTTTCGCACGTCTGTGCTCAAGCAGCACTACGGATCGGTGGCCCAGCGCGCAGCCGTCATCCTCTCGATCACACTCGAACTCGAAGAGGTCGGAGCGGGCGAGCTTCCGGTGCGTGGCGAGCAGCTGCGCACGTCGCTCGGCCTGGGCGCTGGCGCATCCGTGTCGCTCGACTGGGTGCGCGAGCACGTGTTGGCGACCCGGCGCAGCAAGGGGATGGTGCTCGACGAGCACGATCCCGATGCACACAGCGCGGGCTCGTTCTTCCAGAACGCGGTGGTGACCGAGGCATTCGCCCGCTCGCTGCCGGCCGCCTGCCCGCGCTGGCCGCTGACCCCCGACCTCGACCCGGTGACGGTCATTCCCCTCACGGCATATCAGGGTTTCGTGCCCACCACCGTTCACACCCCGTCGGAGGTGAAGGTCAGCTCAGCCTGGCTCATCGAGAACGCCGGCGTCGGCAAGGGCTTCCGCCTCCCGCGCTCGCGCGCGGCGATCTCGAGCAAGCACGCTCTGGCTTTGACGAACCGCGGCGGCGCGACCGCGGGGGAGATCGCCGAGCTCGCCCGATTCATCCAGGGCCGCGTGGCATCCGAATTCGGGCTGATCCTGCAGCCCGAACCCGTGCTGGTCGGTGTCGAACTCTAACCACGGGTGGCCTCTGCGTTCACTCACCGACCCGCGAGACGTCAGAAAAGCGCAACCGGGGACCTCCCGGGTTGCGCTTTTCTGACGTCTCGCGAAGCTGTCGCAGACGGGGGCGTCAGGGTGAGCAGGGGTTAAGCGAAGAGCTCCTGCATGCGGCGCACGCCCTCGAGGAGTGCCTCGTCGCCCAGCGCGTAGGACAGGCGGAGGTATCCGCTCGGCCCGAATGCCTCACCGGGCACGACTGCCACCTCTACCTCGTCGAGGATGAGGTCGGCGAGCTCGAGCGAGGTCGCCGGGGTCTTGCCTCGCCAGGTCTTGGCGAGAAGGCCGCGCACATCGGGGTAGACGTAGAACGCGCCGAGCGGGTTCGGCACGACGACGCCTTCGATCTTCGAGAGCTCGCTGACGATGAGCTTCCGGCGGCGGTCGAAGGCCATCCGGAACTCCTCGGCCTCGGTTTGCGGGCCGGTCAAGGCGGCCAGAGCGGCGCGTTGCGCGATGTTGTTCACGTTGCTCGAGAGGTGCGACTGCAGGTTTGCGGCGAGCTTGATCGCGTCGGCGGGTCCGACCATCCAGCCCACGCGCCATCCCGTCATGGCATAGGTCTTCGCCACGCCGTTGACGAGGATCGTCTGACCGGCGAGATCCGGCACCGCCTCGACGATCGACATCGCGCGCGCGCCCTCGTAGACGAGGTTCTGGTAGATCTCGTCGGAGATCACCCAGATGCCGTGCTCGAGCGCCCACTCGCCGATGGCTTTGGTCTCTTCGGGCGAGTAGACGGCGCCGGTCGGGTTCGACGGCGAGACGAACACCAGCACGGTCGTCTTCTCGGTGCGCGCGGCTTCGAGCTGCGCGACGGTGACCTTGTAGTCCTGGTCGGCCCCGGCGAACACCTCGACGGGGATGCCGTCGGCCAGCGCGATCGCTTCGGGATACGTCGTCCAATACGGCGCCGGCAGCAGAACCTCGTCGCCCGGGTTCACGACTGCCTGGAACGCCTGATACACGGCCTGCTTGCCGCCGTTGGTGACGACGACCTGGGACGGCGCGACCTCGAGTCCCGAATCGCGCAGCGTCTTGGCGGCGATGGCGTCGCGCAGCACGGGAAGGCCCGCGGCCGGCGTGTACCGGAAGTTCGCCGGGCTGTGCAGTGCCTCGGCCGCGGCATCCACGATGAACTGCGGCGTGGCGAAATCGGGCTCGCCAGCGGCGTAGCTGATGACCGGACGACCGGCGCCCTGCAGGGCTTTGGCCTTCGCATCGACCTTGAGGGTCGCCGACTCGGCGATGGCGGAAAGTTTGCGAGAGAGGGGAGCGCGTTCGGTCACGCCATCGAGCGTACCGGGGTGGACGCCGTGGGTGCAGTGGTGCGGGATGCTGGAAGGCATGACACTCTCCGTGCCCGACGCGCTGGTTCCCCTCGCGCTGCGGATGATCCGTGCCAACCGCACGTTCGTCACTGCCGATGGCGCGAGACAGCGGATCCGCGAGCGTGAGCTCCGCCCGCAGTCCTTCGGTCCACCGGCACGCATGCGCTCCGGCATCCGGGTCGGTGTCGAGCACGTCGATGGCTGGCCCGTGTACACGATCCGGCCGCGGACCGTGCGCGGCGGCGCGGTCTACGTGCATGGCGGCGGTTGGGTCAACGAAATCGCCACGCAGCACTGGCACCTCGCTGCCCGCATCGCCGACGAGGCTTCGATGGCGGTCACCGTCCCGATCTACCCGCTCGTGCCGTTCGGGACCGCTCGACTGGCGCGCGACGGGGTGCTCGCGCTGGTGCATCGCAGTTCCGAGCGCTTTGGACCGACGTGTCTCGCGGGGGACTCCGCCGGCGGTCAGATCGCGCTCTCGACGGCCCTCGCCCTCCGCGATGAGGGCATCACCCTGCCGCAGACCGTGCTCATTTCACCGGCGCTCGACCTCTCGTGGAGCAACCCGCGCATTCCGGAAGTGCAGCCGACCGATCCATGGCTGGGCACCCCCGGCGGCAAGGTCCTCGCCGAGCGCTGGCGCGGCGACCTCGACCTCCTCGACCCGATCGTCAGCCCGCTGTTCGGCGAACTCGCCGGTCTCGGCCCGCTGACCGTCTTCACCGGAACCCGCGACGTGCTCAACCCCGACGCGCATCTGCTCGGGGAGAAGGCCGCCGCGGCGGGGGTGCCGTTAGACCTGCACGAAGCGGTGGGACAGGTGCACGTCTATCCGCTCCTGCCCACCCGCGCCGGTCTCGCAGCCCAGGACGATCTGGTCGCGATTCTCCGCCACGCCATCTGAACGCCACGGCCTGCGCGAGAACGACGGATGCCCCGGACCGGTGTGGTCCGAGGCATCCGTCGTCTCGCACGAGCGCTATGCCGCGTCGACCAGGTACTTCGAGTAGGCGCCGAGTGTCAGGAACGCCGGGAACTCGGGCCGCAGTGCGACCTCGCGGAACACCTCGGCGGCGTCGTCGAATCGATCGTCGTCGCTGCGTTCTGCCTCAGCCAGCACCTGGGTGATCAGGCCCTCGATGTAGTCGCGCGTGATCGGCGTGCCTTCCTCCGTGGAGAGATCCTGGTGGATCCACTGCCACACCTGACTGCGGGAGATCTCCGCGGTCGCGGCATCCTCCATCAGGTTGTCGATCGCGACAGCGCCGAGACCGCGCAACCACGCCTCGAGGTAGCGGATGCCGACCGACACGTTGCCGTGCACGCCGGCCTCGGTGATCGGACGCCCGATGTGCACGTCGATCAGGTCGGAGGCCTTCACGTCGACATCGTCGCGCTGACGGTCGACCTGGTTGGGCCGATCGCCCAGCACGGCGTCGAACTCGGCCCGAGCCGTCGGGATCAGGTCGGGGTGCGCCACCCACGTGCCGTCGAAGCCGTCGCCGGCCTCACGCTTCTTGTCGGCGGCGACCTTCTCGAACGCACGCGCTGTGACTTCGGGGTCGCGGCGGTTCGGGATGAACGCACTCATCCCGCCGATCGCGAAGGCTCCGCGCTTGTGGCACGTCTGCACGAGCAGGTCGGTGTAGGCCCGCATGAACGGCACCGTCATCGTGACCTCGCTGCGGTCGGGGAGCACGAAACGCGCGCCGCGGCCGCGGTAGTTCTTGATGATCGAGAAGATGTAGTCCCAGCGACCGGCGTTCAGGCCCGCGCAGTGATCGCGCAGCTCGAAGAGGATCTCCTCCATCTCGAACGCGGCGGGGAGCGTCTCGATCAGCACCGTCGCCCTGATCGTGCCGTGCGCGATACCGATGTACTCCTCGCTGAAGCTGAAGACGTCGTCCCACAGCTTCGCCTCCTCGCTGGATTCCAGCTTCGCGATGTAGAAATAGGGCCCGCGACCGTTCGCGATCAGCTGCTTCGCGTTGTGGAAGAAGTAGAGCCCGAAGTCGACCAGGGATCCCGATGCCGACATCGTGCGGCCCCCGCGATCGGTGAAGCTCAGGTGCTGCTCGGGCAGGTGCCATCCGCGCGGGCGCATCACGATCGTCGGGGTCTGCTCCGCGGTGACTTCGTAGGTCTTTCCCGCTTCGTTCGTGAAGCGGAGCTCGCCGCGGATCGCGTCGCGGAGCGACAGCTGGCCCTCGATCACGTTCTTCCACGTGGGGGATGTCGCGTCCTCCTGATCGGCGAGCCACACCTTCGCACCCGAGTTGAGCGCGTTGATCGTCATCTTCGGGTCGGTCGGACCCGTGATCTCGACACGGCGGTCTTCCAGGCCCGGGCCTGCGCCGGCGACGCGCCACTCCGCGTCTTCGCGAATGTGGGCGGTGTCGTTACGGAAGTGCGGATCGTGTCCTTTTCCGATTTCGAAGCGACGGCGCATCCGGTCGGCGAGCCGGTCGTGGCGGCGCCCGGCGAAGCGCTGGTGGAGCGCGGTGAGGAAGGCGATCGCGTCGGGCGTGAGGATCTCGTCGTAGCGGTCGCGGATGGCCCCCAGGATCTCCATCGACGGCTCGACGGTGCGGGTCGGGATGGGGGAGGTGGGGGTGGGGGGCGGCGTGCCCAGATCTGTGATGGTCATGATGTGTCCTTTGAGGTCGGAGGGTGACTCAGTGGAACTGCTGCGCCTCGGTGGATCCCACCAGGGCGAGGGTGGCGCTGTCGGGGTTGAGCGCC
>JAHIOK010000058.1 GCA_018895315.1 Actinomycetota bacterium
AACCGTCACCGGTCCAGAGTATGTCGCGCACGGCATCCGGGTGCCGCGTCTGTCGATCAGAACAGCGCGATGACCTTCACGGAAGAACTGCTCGAGCCGATGACCGCGGTCGGGTCGGTCGGCACGAACGTCGCGGCGTAGGTGTGCACTCCCCGGGCGATGCGCGAGGGCAGCCGTAGGGTCGCCGTCGAACGCGTCACCGGCACGGTGCCGATGACGGTCGAGCCCTCGCGGAATTCCACCACTCCGCCGGATGCTCCGGCCCCCCGGACCGTGGCGACCAGCGTGGCCGACAGGAACCCGTTCAGCTGGAAACCGGGCAGGGCGAACAGGCTGGTGCTGGTCGCTGCGCGGTCGTCGACGCCGCGCGCGAGCCCGACCTTCACCGGATCATGGTCGGAGGAGCGGTACTCGTCGGGGGCATAGAACAGCGTGCCCACCGTGTTGTACCGCGAGTATTCGAGGGCCACCGACTCCCCGGAGTTGATGTTCCAGATGTCGGTCCCCGTCGCCCGTCCGAGCGCTGCCTGGTTCAGCAGCACGTGGTCGAGCGATCCGGAGAGCCCACCGAACGAGTACGAGCTCTTCGCCGTGCCCAGCGCCTGCTCGGCATCCACGTAGCCCGCCTGGTACAACACCTGCAGGGGGTCTTCCTGACCGTAGGAATTGAAGTCACCGGCGAGGGCGACGGATGACACCGAACCCTGGATGCTGGCCACCCAGTCACGCAAGGCCGTGGCCTGTCGCACGCGCGATTCATTCGACGAACCCTGACCGTCACCGGTGTCGGCGTCGCCCGGCCAAGGGCCTGCCGAACCCTTCGACTTGAAGTGGTTGACGACGAACAGGAACTGCTTCCCGCCGTTCGCGGGCGCGAACACCTGCGCGATCGGCTCGCGGGCGTTGCCGAATGCCTGGTCGGCGCCGCTCTGCGTACCGAGCGCCCGTGAGGCGCCGACGCGCGAGACCAGCGCAGGCTGGTAGATGATCGCGCTCGTGATGACGTCTTGCAGCGCCGCGGCCGGTAGCTCGGTCGATGACGGAACGAAGGCCCACTTCGTGGTTCCGGCGGCGGCGTTCAGCGCAGCCACCAGGGTCGCTGTGGCCTCGTCGGCGGGTTCGCCGAGGCGCGCCGAGTTCTCGATCTCCATGAGTCCCACGACGCTCGCGTCGAGGTCGTTGATCGCCGTGACGATCTTGGCCTGCTGCCGCTCGAGGTCGGCCGCATCCCACGCACCGCGCAGCTCGCACCCGTCGCGCACGGTGAGGCCGTTGCCGGTGCGGTCGTTGTAGGCGACGCACGCGGGGTTCTGCTCGCCCAGCGTGGTGAAGTAGTTCAGCACGTTGAACGACGCGACCGAAATGTCGCCGCCGACCGACGCAGGCGCGGCGGTCCGGGTGTTGGCGAACGCGACCTGGTCGTGCCCGGTGCCGTCGCCGACGAGCGGTGTCGTCGGGTTGAGCTTCCACGTGTTGTTGCGCCAGTCCACGATCAGCGGAGCACTGAACGACACGGATGCTCCGACCACGATCGGCTCGGTCAACGAGACGTACGCCGGAGTGAGGGCGGTATTCGCCGCCGACAGGAAGTTGGTCGACTGCCCGTCATCGAGCGAGACGGCCCGCGCGGCGTTGTCGGCGATCACGGCAGCCGCCTCCGGAGATCCGGGGCGTGCCACGTCGGTGGGCTGGTGGAGTGGGGTCGTGCCGGATGCGAGTCCCACTTCGCCGTACTGGTTGGTCGAGTAGGTGTTGGTGACCGTGAAGTCGCCCTTCGGCGCGATCAACATCGATTCGAGCGACTCGCGCTGCGCGTCTGTGGTGGGCCACGACACGGATGCCGCTACCGGGGCGGGTGCATCAGGCAGCACTTTCGCTGCACCGGGCGCGACCGTGATCTCGGTGAGGCCGCTGAACTCGCTGACCGCACCGGTGACCGACACCGTTTGGCCGAGGGCGACCTCGGTGGTGGCGTTCCGCGCGTAGACGAAGACCGCATCGGACGCCGTGTGGGTGCGCAGATCGAGGTTTCCACCCGATCCTGCGGTCTGGATGACATAGCCGGCGAAGCCCCCGGTGGGGTAGGACGCGGTCACGACACCGGTGGTGGTGACGTTCTGGCCCGCGTAGGGAGAAGCGGTGCCGGTTCCCTGGATATCCGCGATCGACACAGAGACGGGCTCGGTTCCGGGGCCGGGGTCGACGACCGTGCCTGCGGCGGTGGGGCTCGGTGCGCCCGCGGTGAAGTCAGCAGAGTTGTTCGCGGTGTTGGCGTGCGCAGAGTTGCGCGATGCCGAAGTGGTGTTCGACAAGCCGGGGGCGGCACCGGAGCCCGCGACGTTGGCGGTCGCGCCGTATCCGACGAAGTCGACGACCGTGGCCGCCTGTGCGCAGGTGGTGCCACAGCCGGCAAGCGCCATCGCGGTGTTCGTGAGGGCGATGACACCCGAACTCGCGCTCATCGGGATCGTGCCCGAGATATCGACGGTCAGCGCGGCGCCGTTGGTGCCCGAGCCTTCCCCGACCAGCAGGTATCCGCCTGCCGCGATGCTGCCCTGCAGTGGCGTCATCTGGAACGTCGTGCCCGCGGCCGACGCGTACTGCACCGACCATCCGGTCAGATCCACGGCTGCGGCGCCGGGGTTGTAGATCTCGACGAAGTCGCGATTGACGGGCGCGCCCGAATTGCCGCCCCCGCCGTACACCTCGTTGATCACGACCGGCGCCGTCGGCGAGACCGCTGCGGAGGCTGCGGAGGGGAGGGTGAGTGTGCCGGCGATGACAGCTCCGACGACGAGCGCGGCCAGAGACAGCCGACCCGCCTTCCGGTGCTGCCGCCGCGCGGCCGGCGTGGTGGAGTTCACGGTCACAGTGCGGTGTCCTTCGATGTTCGGCGCCTCGTGGGCGCGTGCGGATCCCCAGATCGTTCCCACCCACCCTGCACAGTCCACATCGACGTCACAAGTACTTCATAGAAACGGTCGATGAACATGCGCCGCCGGGTGCGCGGATGACAGAGTGACGCGCCCCGTAGAATCAAGGGGACATGTCACCGCGCGCCCTGAAGCCCCTCGAGCCGTCCGCGACCCCGCCCGAGCTGATCCGCAACTTCTGCATCATCGCCCACATCGACCACGGAAAGTCGACACTGGCCGATCGCATGCTGCAGATCACCGGAGTGGTCTCCGACCGCGATATGCGTGCGCAATACCTCGACCGCATGGACATCGAGCGCGAGCGCGGCATCACGATCAAGAGCCAGGCGGTGCGGATGCCGTGGGCTCTGCCTCAGGCGTCCGGCTCCGGTCTCGACACGTTCGCGCTGAATATGATCGACACGCCCGGTCACGTCGACTTCACGTATGAGGTGAGCCGCTCGCTCGCCGCGTGCGAAGGAGCGATCCTGCTCGTCGATGCGGCGCAGGGCATCGAAGCCCAGACACTGGCGAACCTCTACCTGGCGCTCGAGAACGATCTGCACATCATCCCCGTGCTCAACAAGATCGATCTGCCCGCCGCCGATCCCGATCGATTCGCCGCAGAACTCGCCGGCCTCATCGGCGGCAGCCCTGACGACGTGCTCCGAGTCAGCGGCAAGACCGGTCAGGGCGTCGAGGAACTGCTCGATCTGATCGTGCGCGACATCCCCGCGCCCAAGGGCGACCCGGATGCCCCGACCCGGGCGATGA
>JAHIOK010000059.1 GCA_018895315.1 Actinomycetota bacterium
CCTCTGCCGCCGCAGCTCCGGTGTCCGGCCCTCTGCCGCCACAGCTCCGGTGAAGTCCGCCGACACGCCGCGCGCCGTGTCGGCCTGCCGGCGTGTCGCCGAATCCCGCCGGAATTGTGTCACGCCTCCCCTCGCCCCGAACACCCCCGACGACGTGGTCGTCGTCGACCAATCGGCCATTGAAGGATCACGGCGCAGCAGCCCGGCTACCGGAATGAAGGCGACCGCCGCCACGATGCTCGCTCGGCTCACCGATGTGGGACTGGGGTACATCACTCTCGGCCAGGCACTCAACACCCTGTCAGGGGGCGAGCGCCAGCGGCTCAAGCTCGCGATCAGCATGGCCAAGAAGGGCGCGGTGTACGTGCTCGACGAGCCGACCACCGGGCTCCACCTCGCCGACGTCGACAACCTGCTCTCTCTGCTGGATCGACTCGTGGATGCCGGCAACAGCGTCATCGTGATCGAGCACCATCAAGCGGTGATGGCGCACGCGGATTGGATCATCGACCTCGGTCCGGGTGCCGGGCACGAGGGGGGACGTGTCGTGTTCGAAGGAACGCCGTCGGAGCTCGTGGCCTCAGGAGATTCGCTCACCGCGATGCACCTGCGCGCCTACGTCGGAGCCTGAGACGGTAGCCCGCCTCGCCGTCAGAGGTAGGGGTACTCGGGCGATCTGTCCTGGAACGCCAGGATCGCCTCGTTGCGGATGCGGCCGCCTTCGATCTCGATGGCTCGGCGGATCGTGTCGGATTCCGCCCACGCACTCGGGCCCTCCATCACGGTGCGCAGGAACGGCACCAGCGCCTCGCTGATCTCCCACGTCGCCGAGTTCCACAGAAAAGACGGGCTGTGGTCGACGGCGTAGTAGTTCGTCGAATCGCCGACCGTGAACATCGGGTCGGCGAAAGAAGTCGGGCGTGCCCACTCGAACCCCATACCGGCATCCACCGAGACGTCGACGATCAGGCTGCCGGGGCGGAACCCGTCGAGGTCTTCGACCCGCAGGTAGGTGAGCGGGGCGTTCGGATCCTGCAGCGTGCAGTTCACGACGATGTCGTGCGCGGCGAGGAACGGCGCGAGGGGGACGGGGCCCTCCTCGGTATTGACCGTGCTCGCGTAGGGGGCAGAGGGATCGTGCTCGAACTGGATGATGTCGATCGACGGGATCGGCGACCCCACCGCCGCGGTGTCACGGTTGGTCAGCACGCGCACATCGTGGATGCCGTGGGCGTTGAGTACCGTGACGGCACCGCGCGCGGTCGCGCCGAACCCGATGACCACCGCGTTCAGGCGTCGGCCGTAGTCACCCGTCGACCCGCACAGCTGCAGGGCATGCAGCACGGAGCAGTAGCCGGCGATCTCGTTGTTCTTGTGGAACACGTGCAGCCCGAAGCTGCCGTCGCTCTTCCAATGATTCATCGCCTCCCACGCGATGAGGGTGAGCCCCTTGTCGACCGCGTACTGCGTCATCGCCCGGTCCTGCACGCAGTGGGGCCATCCCCACAGCACCTGTCCGTCGCGAAGATCTGCGAGGTCGGATGCCAGCGGCTTGGGCAGTGTGATGACATCGGCTTCGGCGATGATCTCGGCGCGCGTGGCCACGGTGCCGACGAGCGGGGCGAGCTGGGCGTCGCTGAGGCCGAAGCGTTCGCCGTATCCGCTCTCGAGCATGATGCGCTCGCGGAGGTCGTCATCGATGCGCTCGAAATGCGCCGGATGGATCGGCACACGCTTCTCGTCGGGCTTGCGGGACGTCGACATCACGCCCAGGCGCAGCAGTGGAGGGGTACTCGGGGTCACGGCGAACTCCACTCGGTCGGTGTCCTGAGGTTACGCCCTGATGGGGCTGGGCAAACCCATGTGGAACGTTCAGCGGGTGTACAGACACGGAGGTGCGCGGGTTACGCTGGAGTCTCGGCCTGCGTCTCGCCCACGGCAATCCGCACGTCTTTTGTGAGAACCGGGGGGGTCTCAGAACCATGAAGTCTTTCGCGTGGCTCCGTGCGCGCCCGCGGTCCGTGGCATCGGTCGGTGTGCTGACCGCCGGTGCGGTGGCCATCACCACCATGGCGTTCGTGTACCAGGGTTTTCCTACGACCGAAGTCGACCTCAACGACGGCGGCGTGTGGGTCACGAAGCAGTCGAGCCTGCTGGTCGGCCACTTCAATCACGAGTCGCGCGTGCTCGACGGCGGACTGCGCACCGCATCCGATCAATACGACATCCTCCAGACCGGGAACACGGTGCTCGTGGTCGACGGCACAGACTCCTCGGTCACGACGGTCGATCCCGCGATGGTGTCGCTCAGCGATTCCGCGAGTGTGCCGTCCGGCGCGAGTGTGGTGCTCGGCGGGCCGACCGTCGCGATCCTCGATCCCGCGAGCGGATCGCTGTGGGTCCTGCCCGCGGCTGCTATCGCCGGATTCCAGGTCGAGGGCACGCCGCCGACGGCGGAGCTCGGAACCTCCGCGGCAGTGACCGTCGGCAGCGACGGCACGGTCTACGCCGTCTCGACCGCGACGAGCGAGGTCGTCACGGTGCCCATCGATGCCGACGGATCCCCGGGCGATCCGAAGAGACAGCGGGTCGACGGGATCGATGCGGGTGCGAAGGTCAGCATCACCGCGGTCGGCGACACCGCGGTCGTCCTCGACTCATCGACCGGCACACTGGTCGGCACGAACGGATTGCGCCGCACGGTCACGGATGCCGATGCCGCCGTTCTGCAGCAGCCGTCCGGGGCTGCAGACGCGGTGGCCGTGGCCACGAAGGGCGCGTTGCTGCAGGTGCCGTTGAACGGCTCCGACCCGGCATCGACCTCTGCGGGAGCACAGGGTGCCCCTGCCGCCCCGGTGTCACTCAACGGTTGCGTCTATGCGGCATGGTCGGGCTCGGCGCGCTTCGTGCGCGACTGCGTCGGCGACGCCGACGACCGAGAATCCGCGGTGGAAGGCGCCGGCGCGACGGCGCAGCTGAAGTTCCGCGTGAACCGCGACGTCGTCGTGCTGAACGACATCGTCGGCGGCACGGCGTGGATGGCCAGCGACAGCATGCAGCAGGTCGACAACTGGAACGACATCACTCCTCCCGAGGGTCAAACCGAGGAGAACGACGAGAAGACCACCGAGCAGACCGTCGAGACGACGCTGCCGCAGCGCAGCGATGTCAACACCGTGCCGATCGCGACGGATGACGATTTCGGTGTGCGTCCGGGCCGCACGACGATCCTGCCGGTGCTCGATAACGACACCGACGCCGACGGCGACGTGCTCACCGTC
>JAHIOK010000060.1 GCA_018895315.1 Actinomycetota bacterium
CGGTCGGGGAAGCAGGTCTTCAGCAGGCCGAGCATGATCGAGACGGCCGTCGAAGCCCCGGGCGATGCCCCGAGAAGACCGGCGATCGAGCCGTCCTTCGCCGCGACGACCTCGGTGCCGAATTGCAGCACCCCGCCCTTCTTGGGATCCTTCTTCATCACCTGGGCGCGCTGACCGGCGTTGAGCAGCTCCCAGTCCTCGTCCTTCGCCGTGGGCATGAACTCACGCAGCGAATCGACCTTCTTGCCGTGATTCTTGAGGAGCTCGCCGATCAGGTACTTCAGGAGACTCGGGTTGTCGATGGCGACCTTGATCATCGGCCACAGGTTGCCCGGACGCACCTGGGTGACCAGATCGAGCATCGATCCGTTCTTCAAGAACTTCGGGCTGAACGTCGCGAACGGCCCGAACAGCAACGAGGTCTCCCCGTCCACGACACGCGTGTCGAGGTGCGGCACCGACATGGGCGGTGCTCCGACGGATGCCTGGGAGTACACCTTCGCGCGATGCTGTGCGACCAACTCGGGTTTGCTGGTCTTCAGCCACTGCCCACCGATCGGGAAGACGCCGTAGCCCGAGATCTCGGGGATGCCGGAGCGCTGCAGGAGCTTCAGCGCCCACCCACCCGCGCCGACGAAGACGAACTTCGCCTTCAGCTCACCGGGGGTTCGACCCAGCGTGTTGCGGGTCTTGATCAGCCAGGTGCCGTCCTTCTGACGCTTCAGCCGACGCACCTCACGGTTGGTGATGACCTCGACGCCGTCTTCGCGGAGATTGTCGATGAGCTGATGGGTGAGCGCGCCGAAGTCGACGTCCGTCCCTGCCGGGACGCGAGTAGCCGCGAATGGCTCGCCTTTGCGGCGCTTCTGCATGAGCAGCGGGGCCCACTGGTTGATGACGCGCGAGTCTTCGCTGAACTGGATGCCGGCGAACAACGGCTGGGTCTTGAGCACGTCGTAGCGGCGGCGCAGGTACTCGACGTCCTTCTGGCCGCGGACGAAAGTCATGTGCGGCGTGGAGTTGATGAAGGTCTGGGGCTCATTCAGGACACCGCGGTCGACGAGCGTCGACCAGAACTGGCGGCTCTGCTGGAACTGCTCGTTGATCGAGATCGCCTTGGCCGGGTCGACCGAGCCGTCGGGCGCCTGCGGCATGTAGTTCAACTCACACATGGCCGCGTGCCCCGTGCCGGCGTTGTTCCAGGCGTTGGAACTCTCAAGCGCGACATCGCTGAGCCGCTCGACGAGGACGATCTTCCAGTCGGGCTGGAGTTCGTGCAGGAGGGTGCCGAGGGTGGCACTCATGATGCCCCCACCGATGAGGACGACGTCGACGGTTTCAGTCACCGACCAAGTCTAGTTCTGCGGGTCGGGGCCTCGGACGAGCACGCACCCCTCAGAGGGAAATTCTCGCGGTTCTTGACTGCGCGGGAACCCTCAGGCGTTGACGCCGAGGCCGGCCGCGACGAGTTCGGCGATCTGCACCGCGTTGAGCGCCGCACCCTTGCGCAGGTTGTCGTTGGTGATGAACAGCACGAGCCCCTTGCCTTCGGGAGCGGACTGGTCGGCGCGGATCCGCCCGACGAAGCTGGGGTCTTTGCCTGCGGCCTGCAGCGGGGTCGGGATCTCGTCGAGCACGACCCCGGGCGCCGTCGAGAGCAGCTCGCGAGCGCGATCGGGCGTGATCTCACGCGCGAACTCGACGTGGATGCTCAGCGAGTGACCGGTGAAGACGGGTACGCGTACACAGGTTCCCGCCACGCGGAGGTCGGGCAGTTCGAGGATCTTGCGGCTCTCGTTGCGGAGCTTCTTCTCTTCGTCCGTCTCGTTCTCACCGTCGTCGACGAGGTTCCCGGCAAAGGGGATCACGTCGAACGCGATGGGGGCGACGTACTTCTCCGGCTGCGGGAAGTCGATCGCGGACCCGTCGTGGACGAGACGCAGGGTGTCGCCCTGGGCGAGCACTCCCTCGACCTGGCCGAGGAGTTCCTCCGCGCCCGCGATGCCCGAGCCGCTGACCGCCTGATACGTGCTGACGATGAGTCGCTCGAGGCCGGCCTCGGCATCCAGCACCTTCAGCACCGGCATCGCGGCCATCGTGGTGCAGTTCGGGTTCGCGATGATTCCCTTGTGCGCCTGCGCGATCGCGTGCGGGTTCACTTCGCTCACGACCAGCGGCACCTCGGGGTCCATCCGCCACGCGCTGGAGTTATCGATGACGACCGCACCGGCCTCGGCGAACCGCGGCCCGTGCGCGCGGCTGCCGGTGGCACCGGCGGAGAAGAGGGCGATATCGATGCCCGAGGGATCGGCGGTGGCGACATCCTCGATCACGACGGTGTGCCCGGCGAACTCGACAGCGGTACCGGCGGACCGCGCTGTGGCGAACAGTCGCAGGTCGCGGATCGGGAACGCCCGCTCAGCGAGAATCTCGCGCATGACCGTGCCGACCTGGCCGGTGGCGCCGACGACGGCGACGGAGAGTCCTGAATCCGAGATGCGGGTCATGGTGAGTCCTTGCGCGAGAGTGAGCCTCGATTCTACCGGGCGGGGATTCGTCGCCGTGCGGCAGGCACCCTGGATGCCGGCGGTCAGCGACCGCTGCCGGCGTAGACGGTTGCTTCGGCGTCGCCGTCGAGACCGTAGGCGCTGTGAACGACGCGCGCGGCCTCCGCAAGGTCGTCGCCGCGGACGACGACGGAGATGCGGATCTCTGACGTCGAGATCATCTCGATGTTCACTCCAGAGATGCTCAGCGCCTCGAACAACGTGGCCGAAACTCCCGAGTGCGTGCGCATGCCGGCACCGACGACGGAGAGCTTGCCGATCTGGTCGTCGTGCACGAGGTTCTGGAATCCGACCGCGGACTGCTCACCGGCGAGCGCCTTCAACGCGGTGGCAGCGTCAGACTTCGGCAGCGTGAACGAGATGTCGGTGCGGCCGGTGGCCGCAGCCGACACGTTCTGAACGATCATGTCGACGTTCGCGCCCGACTTGGCGACGATCTTGAAGATCTCCGCGGCCTTGCCCGGCACATCGGGCACGCCGATGACGGTGATCTTGGCCTGGGTGAGGTCGGTCGCGACTCCCGCGACGATCGGCTCTTCCATGTGCCCTCCTTGGGCGACGCGCTCGGCGTGGCGGGCGCCGTCGAGCACCAGAGTGCCCTCGGCCGAGCTGAACGTGGAGCGCGCGTGGATCAGCACGCCGTGACGGCGGGCATATTCCACGGCGCGGATATAGAGGACCTTCGCGCCGTTCGCCGCGAGTTCGAGCATCTCTTCGCTGGAGACGTACTCGAGCTTGCGCGCCTTCGGCACGACGCGGGGGTCGGCGGTGAAGATGCCATCGACGTCACTGTAGATCTCGCAGACGTCGGCGGTGAGCGCCGCTGCCAGGGCCACGGCGGTGGTGTCGGAGCCACCGCGGCCGAGCGTCGTGATGTCCTTGGTGTCGCGGTTGAAGCCTTGGAACCCGGCGACGATGACGATCGCGCCCTCGTCGAGGGCCTCGCGCAGCCGGATCGGAGTCACATCGACGATGCGGGCCGCGCCGTGCGTGGCATCCGTGATCATGCCGGCCTGACTGCCGGTGAACGACCGCGCTTCGAAGCCCATCGAGTGGATGGCCATGGCCAACAGAGCCATCGAGATGCGCTCACCGCTGGAGAGCAGCATGTCGAGCTCGCGCGGTGCCGGGATCGGGGCGACCTGGCTGGCAAGGTCGAGCAGTTCGTCCGTCGTATCCCCCATCGCGCTGACGGCGACGACCACGTCATGGCCAGCGCGTCGGGTGTCGACGATGCGCTTCGCGACTCGCTTGATGCTCTCCGCGTCGGCGACGGACGACCCGCCGTATTTCTGCACGATCAACGCCACGTTCGAACTCCCGGGGAATGAAACGGGCGGATGCTGCGCCCACCGGTCCATCTTAGAGATTCGAGGATGCCCGACCGGGCATGTTGCCTCGACGCCCACGCCCGCCGGGCCCGCGTGGGCAGGCCGGCCCGCGGGACCAGGCTACGCCACCGGGGCACATCCATCCCGGGACACATCCCTCCCGGGACACATCGATCCCGGGACACATCCCTCCCGGGATCGATCCCTCCCCGTGGGACGGGAAAACCACGCCCCAGCGGGAAGACGACGTCCCGGGACGCGCACACCCCGACACGCCGAACTCCAACCGGCCAACCGGCCAACCGGCAGAGCATCGGGCTAGACGAGCCACCGGGACACATCCATCCCGGGATCGATCCCTCCCCCTGGAACGGGAAAACCACGCCCCAGCGGGAAGACCACGTCCCGGGACGCCTTGGTGCGGAGTATCGACGCGTGACCCGAGCACCCACGACCAGCGAGCAGGACCCCGGCGAGCACCCACGACCAGCGAGCACGACTCCGGCGAACACCCACGCCCAGCGAGTCCCCCTGGCCGACGGGTCAGAGCAACGGTCAGTCAGACGGCGCGGCGGCCCTCGAACGCACGGCCCAGGGTGACTTCGTCGGCGTACTCGAGGTCTCCTCCGACCGGAAGGCCGGAGGCGAGGCGTGTCACGCTGATCTCGAGGGTGTGCAGCAACCGGCTGAGGTACGTCGCCGTCGCTTCTCCTTCGAGGTTGGGGTTCGTCGCCAGGATGACCTCCTGCACCGTCCCGTCGGCGAGGCGCTGCATGAGCTGAGTGATGCGGAGATCGTCGGGGCCGATGCCCGCGATCGGGCTGATGGCTCCGCCGAGCACGTGATAGAGGCCGCGGAATTCACGCGTGCGTTCGATGGCAGAGACATCCTTGGCGTCTTCGACGACGCAGATGAAGGCGGGATTGCGTCGGGGGTCGCGACAGATCGCGCAGCGATCCTGTTCCGAGACGTTTC
>JAHIOK010000061.1 GCA_018895315.1 Actinomycetota bacterium
GGAGGGTGTGTGCACGTGTCCAGGGCTTACGCAGACAGGGCTGCAACCGGACAACCTTCGTATAGTACCGGATACCGCAGCTCGCCGCATCCGCAGTCGGTATCAGCGTGCGCGGTCGGGGCATCGAAACCGACCATTCGCTGCAACCGAACCCCCGGCACGAGGACCCGACATCCTTCAGCTGCGGCACATCGCCGCGCGCGACACACCCAGGATGACTCTTGGCTGGAGCCCGTGGTCGCTCACGATGCGGACGCCGAGGTCGCGCAGCATCCGCTCCAGCGCCGAGACGAGCGGTCGTGACTGTGCTCCGGGCCGCCCGCGCGGCGAGCAGCAGGTTGGTGTCGCGGGCGAAACGCCGGACGATTCGCTCCGCCGTCTGCACCTCGCTCACGCTCTCGGCCTACGAGCCGGCGATCGGGGCCGCGGGCGCCGGGGCCTTCGCCTCCCGCCCACGAAGGCGGCCAGTTTCTTAGGCCATACTGAGACCCGTTCGTGCCTTTTCTCGCCAGAGGAGTTCCCCATGTCACAAACTGTCCCCGAGGAGTACCCGAGCCGCACGCTCGGGGATGCCCCCCGTTCCGACGACGGCTACTACGGCCCCCATAGCGTGAGTTGGCGGGTGTTCGCCGATCCGGGTTCCGGACTCGGTGCCCGCATCTCACTCCTTCTCCAGATGCTCGAAGCCGGCATGATGACGCACTTCGAGCGCGTGTCGTTGACCTCGGACGGACCGGAGGCGATGGCCTCGCGATTCGAACGGACCGCTGCATACCTGCGCGACGCGATCTTTGCCGACAAGGCGCACGCCGATGCGGCATCCGCCCATGTCGACATGCTGCACGAGCGCGCGACCTGGACCGACCCTGCAGACGGTCACGTCGAGATCGCCAAGGTGCCGTCATGGCAGCGGTGGACGTGGTGGACGTACATCTGGTCGTCCGTGCGCGGCTACCAGGAGTACGGGCCGGAGCCGCTGTCGACGGCGGATGCCGATCGGCTGGTCGTCGAGTCGCGGGTCGGTGCCGAGAAGCTCCACGTACCCGGACCGTACTTCGACACCTTCGCCGAGCTCGATACGTACATCCACGAAGAGATGTCGTCGAAGTCGCTGGTGTACACCGCGGCGCTCGCCGCTCACGCACTTCGCCACCCCGAGGTGAAGGGGGTGCTCGCACGCTGGGCCGGAAACAAGCTCATCGACGGCATGGTCTACCTCATGCCCACCGATGCCCGGCTCTTCTACGGCTTGGAGAACCGCAGCGAGCGGCAGCTCGAGAGCGGACGCGCGTGGACGCGGCGCATCGCGAAGCTGAGCCGCGGCAACAAGACCGCGGAGCAACTGGTCGCCACGATGATCGGCGAGTCCGAGAAGCACCCGTATCAGAAGGTCCGCTCGAAGGCGTCCGCCAAGGCCTGACCACAGAGCGCTGAGCGGTCGCCCCCGGGCGACCGCTCAGCGCGCCGGTCGCAGCAATCCGCGCAACGATACCGACGGATCGGCGAGGTCCGCTGCCGACACGGTGATCCGCTGATCGATGAGGCGTCGGGCCGCACGCACGGTGTTCGGGTCGTCGATGCTCGCCGCCCCCACGAGGACGCCGTCGTCGACCCGGAACACGGCAGCCGGCCGCTCCGGCTCCGCCCAGCGCACGATCTCACTCCCGGTTCCGACGAGGCGACCGACGACTTCCAGATGGATGCCGTAGCGGTCCGACCAGAACCACCCTGCCCCGCGCGGCGTGGGAGCAGAAGACCCGAGGATGTCCGCGGCCACGGCTCGACCATCGAGCTCGGCCGCCTCCCAATGGCCGGCGGGCGGAGCGAGCACGCCGCCTGCGCCGCGCCGCTGCGTGGCATCCCCCACGGCCCACACCCCGGCCACCGAGGTCCGGCCGTTCTCGTCGACGACGATCGCTGCGTCGACCTCGGCCCCTGCGGAGCCCGCGAGCGCCGTGTCGATCTCGATGCCCGCACCCACGACCATCACGTCCACCGAGAGGGAGGATCCGTCGTCAAGGACGGCGCTCACCCTCTCACCCTCGGTATCGGCGGATACCACCGACCCGACCCTCACCTCCACGCCGTGGGCGCCGTGCATCGCATGGAGGTAGGCAGCGAGGGCGTGCCCGAGAATGCGGGATCCCGGCACCTGGTTGCGGTCCACCAGGATCACCGTGGCGCCGAGATCGACGAGGCCCGAAGCCAGCTCGGAGCCGATGAAGCCGGCTCCGACGACCGCGACGACGGCGCCGGGCTTGGCGGCCGCGCGCAAGAGCATCGCATCGTCGTAGGTGCGCAGAACCCTCGATTGCGCGACGGCGGCGAATGCGGGGCGGCGCGCTCTGGCACCGGTTGCCAGCACGATCGCCTCGGCGTCGAACGTCCGGCCGTCCGACAGCGTCACGCCGCCGACCGTGTGGCCTGGCGCACGCACGTCCGTCACGCGGACTCCCGAGATCAGCTCTATGCCCTGCTGGGCATATTCGTCTGGCATGGCGAAAGCGAGCGACTCGACACTCGCCCCCTGGATGAAGGCCCCCTTCGACAGCGGGGGTCGGTCGTAACAGATCGACTCGCCCTCGACGATGCGGATCGATCCGGTGAAACCACTCGCGCGCAGCTGACGCGCCGTCGTCACGCCCGCGATTCCGCCGCCGACGATCAGGACGCTGGCGGGCGCGATCACACGAGACGCGAGGGATCAGGGATAAGCAGCAGCTGGTCGCCGTCGATCGTGATGACGTGCGCGGTGACACCGCGTTGCGCCGGCGGTCCGAGAACCTTGCCATCGCGAAGACAGAAGCTCGATGCGTGCAGCGGGCACTCGACCGTGCCGTTCTCGATCCAGCCACGCGCCAGCGATGCCTCTTCGTGCGTGCACGTGTTGTCGATCGCCGAGTACTCCCCCGCGCTGTAGAAGACGGCGATATCGTCGCCCGTTCCCGCGGTCGCGCGCGGCACCACGATCGCCTCGTCTTCTGCGATCTCGCCGACCTTTGCGACGGGTATTCCCTCAGCCACGTGGCTCCTCCCGGACTCTTCCGGGCGCTGTTCCTCGCGAACATCGCCCCACATCGCCAGCCTAGATCCCGCTCGCAGGAGGGAAACGCACCCCGGTTTCGGCGGCGCGCCCGCAGTCCGGTTTCCGCAGCGTGCCCGCACTCCCGTGCCGAACTCCTCAAATACCGATCCGGGAGGACAGAGAACAGCCGCAACCGGCCGCATCCGGGACGATCCTGAGGAGTTCGGCACCCACACACCGACACCGCCTCACGGCCACTCGAAACACAGTCACATCGACCACACCAGCCTCGAAGGCCGCTGAGGCACCGGATGCCTCCGCGCGGCGTCGTCGATAGCGTGGACGCATGGAATGGACTGCGGATGTCTCGGCCGGCGACTGGCTGCGTGACCGGCTGGATGTCGGGCTCACGGCAGGCATGCACTCCGTGGTGCCACGCGGCTTCGACGCGTACGTGCGTGTCTTCCACCCGGCCGGTCGCGACCGCCCCGTGGGTCGGTCCTGGCCGGGGCTGCCGCGCGCCCGGCACGCGCGTGAGTGGGAGAAATTCCAGGCGGACACTCCCGAGATCGATGTGCAGCGCTCGACCTGGGCGCAGGCCGCGGAGGCGTTCGGCACGACCATGCATAACGCTCAGCGCCCGCGCCGCCATGATCGTGGCCCTGGTCCGCGCTCCCGCAGGGCCCGAGCGGCGTGAATCAGGGCGCTGTCTCCGGGGGCGCGGCATCC
>JAHIOK010000062.1 GCA_018895315.1 Actinomycetota bacterium
CCCTGGTGCGTGAGAGCTTGGCGGGCTCACGTGCCGCGGCGTTCTGGCTCGACGGACTCGACGCACCCGCTCGCCCCACCCTGTCGGGCGAGCTCCGCGCGGACCTCATGGTGGTCGGCGGCGGGTACACGGGGCTCTGGACGGCGCTGCGCGCCAAGGAGCGAAACCCCGGCCGACGCGTCGTGGTCATCGAGGCACGCACCGTCGGGTGGGCCGCCTCCGGACGCAACGGCGGCTTCTGCGAGGCGAGCATCACCCACGGCTACGAGAACGGCCTCAGCCGCTGGCCCGACGAGATCGAGCAGCTCGAGCGCCTCGGGCATCAGAACCTCGACGAGATCGGTGAGACGGTCGAGCGGTACGGCATGGATGCGGAGTTCGAGCGCACCGGCTCCCTCACCGTCGCCGTCGAACCGCACCAGCTTGCTTGGATCGAGGACGAAGAGCACGTCATGGATGCCGCGGCCACTCGTGCGCTCGTGAACTCCCCGACCTATCTCGGCGGGGCGTGGGAGAAGAACGGTACGGCGCTCGTCCATCCCGCGAAGCTCGCGAGCGAACTGGCCCGCGTCGCAGAAGAACTCGGCGTCGAGATCTACGAGCACTCCCGGGTGACCGGAATCGACGAAGGGCCGACCGTGCGGACTGCGCACGGAGCGGTGCGCGCACAGCACGTGGCCCTCGCGACGAACGTCTTCCCGTCGCTGCTGAAGCGCAACACGCTCATGACGGTGCCGGTCTACGACTATGTGCTGATGACCGAGCCGTTGACCGCGGCGCAGCGCGCCGAGATCGGCTGGGACGGCCGCCAGGGCATCGCCGACATGGCGAACCAGTTCCACTACTACCGCCAGAGCGCGGACGGCCGCATCCTGTTCGGCGGCTACGACGCGGTGTACCACCCGGGCGGCAAGGTGCGGGCGAAGTACGAAGAGCGTCCGGAGTCGTTCCAGAAGCTCGCGAGCCACTTCTTCACGACCTTCCCGCAACTCGAAGGCCTCGGCTTCACCCACCGCTGGGCAGGCGCGATCGACTCGTGCTCGCGGTTCTGCGCGTTCTACGGCACCGCCCGCAAGGGTCGGGTCGCCTATGCGATGGGGTTCACCGGGCTCGGCGTCGGTGCGTCGCGGTTCGGCGCCGACGTGATGCTCGACCTGCTGGACGGCGAGAAGACCGAGCGCACCGAACTGCAGATGGTGCGGGAACGCCCGCTTCCGTTCCCGCCCGAGCCCGCGGCATCCGTCGGCGTCAACATGGTGCGCTGGGCCATGGATCGGGCCGATCACAACGAGGGCAACCGCAATCTGCTGCTGAAGACGCTGGATGCCGTCGGCATGGGTTTCGACTCGTAAGCATTGTGCGAGTGGCCTGTGATGGCCGCATCCGTTCTTCGGAGAATGTCGCGAAATTCGGAGATATCGGCGCTGATCGTCCGACGTTCGCGACAGGCTCCGACGTTCGAAGGTCGGGCGTCCCCGGGGTCAGTCCGTCCGGCGGTAGCGGATGTGGGTCGCCAGCGGCGAGTGGAGCACTTCGACCGGCTCCATCCCGAACGATTCGACGCCGTCGAAGATCCGCTCGCCCGAACCCAGGAGGACCGGGGCGATATCGAGGGTGAGCTCATCGACGACCCCGGCGATCAGCGCCTGTCGCACCGTCGAGGCCCCGCCTGCGATGTCGACACCACCCTCCCCCGCAACTTCGCACGCCCGCGCGTAGGCGGCGCCGAAACCTCCGGTGACGAAGTGGAAGGTCGTGCCGCCCTCCATCTCGATCGACTCGTGAGGGTGATGAGTGAGCACGAAAACCGGTGCATGGTACGGCGGCTCGGGGCCCCACCATCCGCGCCAGTCACCGTCCCATTCGCCGCGGACGGGACCGAACATGTTGCGCCCCATCACGTAGGCGCCCCGCGGCCGCATGAGCCAGCCGGCCGCGATTCCATCCGCTTCGGTGGCCCGCTCGTCGCCCATATGCCAGAGATGCAATCGCTGTCCGCCCCGTCCGAGCGGTTGATCGCCGCTCTGGTCGGGGCCTGCGACGAAGCCGTCGAGCGAGATCGACATGTGGCAGGTGGTGTCCGACATCCGCGGTCCCTTCGGCCTGTGCACGACGGCACATCGTGGCCGCAATCTACCCGAACCCGGCGACACGCGCGATCATGCGACTTGGCCTGAGTGCACGGGGTAGCGCCGAGTGCACGAGGTATCCGCGCGGGCAACCCGTGCACTCGGCGCGAACCCGTGCACTCGGCGCCGGACGACGGTGCGATCGACCGATCGGCCATGCCCGGGTGGGTCGAGCGCGGTGTCACGCTCTCCGGCCGTGCGCTCACCGAGGTCGGCTTGGCGGCACCGCTGCTCGCTGTCGACCACGCCGTTCTGGTGCGGGCGATCGCGGTCGTGTGAGCACGGCGACGTGGAGGGCTGCCTGTGTCTCGCCATCGCCGAGGTCGACACCGAGCAGCTCTTCGATGAGCGCGAGTCTCTGGTAGAAGACGGACCTCGATAGGTGCGACGCAGTGGCTGCAG
>JAHIOK010000063.1 GCA_018895315.1 Actinomycetota bacterium
CGGGAACTGTCCCGGGAGCCCTTTGTCCCCGTGGGGCGTTGATATCCCGCCCCACTGTGACGGATCTGTCCCGGGGCAGATCCGTCACAGCGCATTGTGAGCGGCCACCCGTTCCTCCCCCAACGCGGCATTCCCCGCGCCGTCCACAGATTGCTCTGACAGCGCTTCATCGGATGCCGCGGGCCATCACGATCGAAGGATGAAGACCGCTCGGCCCACATTGCTTCGGCGAGGCGACCTCGACGATGACGGGATCCACTGGCGAGAGCTCTCGCGACTCCTCCGCTCGGGTGAGCTCATCGCTGTGCGGCCCGGCATTTATGCACGCGCAACCGAATGGGCGAGGCTCACACCGGAGGCGAAAATCGTCGCGCGCGCCAGAGCCCTGGACCGCACATCACTGTCACGGCCCGTGTTCTCGCACGTGACTTCGGCTGCAATCCACGGGCTTCCCGTCGTGCGCTGCGACCGCGAAGGGACCCATACGATCGCCCGCGGCGAGCGCACCGGACCCGTGAAAGGGGTGATCCGACATCGAGGGCCCGTCGCCGACGACGACATCGAGGAGATCGATTGGCTGCTCTGCACCACCCTTGCCCGCACCGTGTCAGATGTCGCACGCACGGCGCGGGCCGAGACCTCTGTCTCGATCACGGATGCCGCCATTCGGCGTGTCGCGTTCCGCAGTGTCGATCACTACCGCGCCGAGGTCGCGGCGGAGTTTCGCGCGACCTCAGCCGAGGTCGCGCGGCGGTCGTCGTACGGCACGGCGCGGGCGCTCCGTGCGCTGGCATTCGCCGACGGCCGCGCGCAACTGCCCGGCGAGAGCATCAGCCGGCTCTACCTCGTGCGTCTGGGATATCGTCCGCACATCCAGGTCGCTGTCGCAGCACCGGACGGCGGACGCTATTTCGTCGATTTCGACCTCGGCGAAGGCGTCGGATTCGGAGAGTTCGACGGTGCAGGCAAATACACCGACCCGGCGATTCTGCGCGGACGAACACCCGCGGAGGCGGTGGCCGACGAGAAGCGACGAGAGGACTGGATCCGCGGCACCACTCAACGCCGCCTCGCGCGATGGGAGAAATCCTCCCTCGCCTCCGCCACGGCACTCGGTGAGCGACTCGAAAGATTCGGCATGCCGCCACCCAGGAACTGAATGACGACCGGATGCTGCGGCATCCATTCATTTCGGTCTTGCACGGGAAGAGAATGCGGGTTCGCTCGCTGAATGAACACCACTCGCTGCTCTTAGGATCGGCATGTGGACTTCGCTGAACCGGTGACTCTCGAGAACGCGCTCGTGCGACTGGAGCCACTGAGCGACACTCATCGCGAGGAGCTCGCTGAGGCCACGTTCGGCCTCGAATACACCTGGTACACCTCCGTTCCCGCCGCGGACGAGGTGGGCGACGAGATCACGCGCCGCCTGGCCTGGCGCGATGCCGGCACCATGAATCCGTTCGCGGTGCGCCGGCTCGACACGGGTCGGGCGGTCGGCATGACGACGTTCTGCAACATCGATCAGCCGAATCGTCATGTGGAGATCGGGTACACCTGGCTCGGCGTCGAGGCGCAGCGCACGCGCGTGAACGCGGCGGCGAAGCTGCTGATGCTCGGGCACGCGTTCGAGGTCTGCGATGCCATCGCCGTCGAGCTGCGCACCCACTGGATGAACCGGCAGTCGCGGGCGGCGATCGAACGACTCGGCGCGAAGCAGGACGGTGTCCTGCGCAACAACCGGATCATGCCCGACGGAACCCTGCGTGACACCGTCGTCTACTCGATCCTTCCGCACGAGTGGTCCGCGGTGCGGCGCGGGCTCGAGGAGCGCCTCACCGCGCGCTGACGGCCACGCAGCCCACAGGAGAACCAGTCCCGGAGGGAACCGTCCCGGGATGCCTCCACCACCGTGGGGCGGGAGAATCCCGCCCCACGGGGAAAACTTCATCCCGGGATCGATCTATCCCGGGATCGATTCATCCCGGGATCGATTTATCCCGCACGAGCAGCACACCCGAGGCTCCAGGATGGCCGCATGCCACCCTCCCAGGCCTCGGGCACGGTCTGTCCCGGGATGCCTCAGCCCCCGCGGGGCGGGAGAATCACGCCCCACCGGGGAGGGGCTATCCCGGGATGGGTCCACCCCGGGATGCGTCCACCCGGGAGGGGCTATCCCGGGATGGGTCCACCCAGGGAGGGGCTATCCCGGGATGGGTCCACCCCGGGACGCGTCCACC
>JAHIOK010000064.1 GCA_018895315.1 Actinomycetota bacterium
AAGTTGCGGTTGATCTCGAAGACACGGTCGAGCCCACCCACCACGGCACGCTTGAGGAACAGTTCGGGAGCGATGCGCAGGTAGAGCTCGGCGTCGAACGCGTTCGACTGCGTGACGAACGGGCGAGCGGATGCCCCGCCGTGCTGCACCTGCAGCATCGGCGTCTCGACCTCGATGAACTCGTGCTCTTCGAAGGTGCGTCGAAGACTGGCGTTGACCTTGGCTCGGGCGCGCACAGTGACACGTGCCTGATCGCGGACGATGAGGTCGAGGAAGCGGCTGCGGACGCGGCTCTCTTCACTCAGCTCGCCGTACATGTTGGGCAGGGGCAGGATCGCCTTGGCGGCGATCTGCCACGTGTCGACCATGATCGACAGCTCGCCGCGCCGGCTCGAGATCACCTGTCCGCGAGCGAAGACATGGTCACCCAGGTCGACGAGCTCCTTCCACGCCTGCAGCGAGTCCTCGCCCACCGCCGCGAGCGACACCATCACCTGGATGCGACTGCCGTCACCGGACTGCAGCGTGGCGAAGCAGAGCTTGCCGGTGTTGCGGCTGAAGACGATCCGCCCCGCCACGGCCGCGGTCACGCCCGTCTCTGCGCCGGCTTCGAGATCGGCGAACTGCTCGCGAAGCGCCGGGATCGTGTCGGTCACCGGCACCGAGACGGGATAGGCACCGCCCGCTGCATCCGTCCGCTCTGCGATCAGCCGGGCGCGCTTGGCCAGCCGCACGGCCTTCTGCTCGAAGACGTCCTCTTCGGACGGCTCATCGGCGACGGGGGCGGTGGTGGGGGTGTCGTTCATGGGCGGCAGGGCTCCTCAGGCAATCCGCCCCAGTTTACCGACCGCACCCACGTCCGCCGGCGCCGGGCGACGGCGGAAGGAGGTCGTCAGCCGATGTAGATCTCGGCGTTGTCGATGAACCGATGACCCGCCACCGAGGCGGCGATCAGTGCGAGCGCGGGGCCGCGGTGGCCGTCGTCGACCGGCTCGAAGGTCTTCGGATCGACGATGCTCAGGTACTCGAGGTGGATCCGCTGCTCCCCCATGAGGGAGGACTGCGCCGCGGCGATGCAGGAGTCCGCGCCGCGGTCGGCGTTGGATGCCGCCGCTTCGAGAGCCGCAACCAGTTTGACCGCCCCGGCCAGGTCACGATCGTCGAGCATCCCGATGCGCGTCGAGACCGGCAGTCCGTCGTCGCTGCGCACCGTCGGCGCCAGGGCGACCTCGATGTCGAAGTGCAGGTCGCGGATCATCCGCTCCACGAGGAAGGCCCGTTGCCGGTCACGCTTCCCATAGATCGCGATATCAGGCTCGATGAGATGGAACAGCTTCGCCTCCACCGTCAACAGCCCGTCGAAGTAGTACGGGCGAGCGCGTCCTTCGTATCGCAGCCCCAGATCACCGGCGGTGATCTGGGTGGTCTGGGCGCCGTTCGGCAGGAGCTCGGATGCCGCGGGGCTGAAGATCACGTCCACTCCGAGCGACTCCAGCAACAGCCGATCCTCGTCGGGCGTGCGCGGGTAGGCCTCCAGCTCCGCCTTCGTGCCGAACCGCAGCGGGTTGACGAACAGCGAGACCACCACGATGTCGGCGACCTCTTTGGCCAGATGGACCAGATCGATATGGCCGTCGTGGAGCGCGCCGATCGTCGAGATCACGGCGACACGGGACGACGCCGGTGCTGCGGCTCTCACCTCGGCGAGTCGGGTGCGCAGTTCGGCGATGGTGCTCGTCATTCGTCGATCGTAGTGGCCGGCGCTCCGTCGACATCGGCCGCCGGATCGGCTCCGGCCAGCGCGAGATCCACCGCCGTGTGCACGAGCGGGGCGAGGTAGATGCCCGGGGATTCGATCCCGGCCTGCCGCAGCAGCGCGGTCGCCTGCCGCACGATCTCGCGCGAGAACGTCGTCGCCGTGGCGATTCCCTCCGCATAGGAGGCTCGGTCCGCGTCCGCGATCACCACCGGCTCGCACCCGATCTCGACCGCGAGCGCCTGCGCGATCGGCAGCACCGGGCCCGGAGCGGTGACCCCGGCATAGGCGTCGCGCAACAGCCGGAGATCCATCGAGGTGCCCGTGAACGTGATGGCGGGGTGCACCGCGAGCGGGATCGCCCCGCGTGCCACGGCCGGCGCGAGCACGTCGAGCCCGAACGCGGGGTCGGTGTGCAGCACGAGCTGCCCCGGCTGCCAGCCGCCCAGGTCGGCGAGGCCCGCGACGAGACCCGCCAGTTCGTCGTGTGGCACCGCGATGACCACCAGTTCACTCCGACGCGCGACCTCGAGCGCGTCGAGCACGGGCACTCCCGGCAGGATCGCCCCGACCCGCTCGTCATCGGAACCGCTCGTCACCCCGACGATCGCGTGGCCGGCGCCGCCGAGAGCGGCCCCGAACACGGGACCCACCCGACCCGCTCCGATGATGCCGACGCCGAGTCGCCCGTCTCTGCTCATTGCGAGACCTCCGTATCGTGCCGACCCACCGCGACGGCATCCGCGGCATCCGTAGCAGACGCTTCGTCCACGTCTCCGGCCCAGCGGTGACTGCGGTCGCTCGCGGCGGCAGCGGTCGCGGCAGCCCCGACGTCGGCGAAGAGGCCGATCGCGGCATCCCGGTCGACGGCGCCCAGTCGCCCGGACACCCGGCCGGCGATCGTATGGGCGTGAACCGTGGCCACCCCCAGCATCCGAGCCAGCGGGCCCTGTTCGATGCCGACGCTCTGCAGTCGCTCGTAAGGGAAGATCGCGAGCTGACGGTGCGCCCACCCGCGACGGACGAACAGCACATCGGGTGCCCGCAGGAAGCCGTTGCGCCGCCACGACAGCAGCCGCAGGATGCGGGCGCGCCGCGGCGTGTTCGTATAGGGGTCGCCGTCGCGCGGTCCGAGGATGCCGTGCTCGAAGATGAGCGGCCACTCGTTCTCAGGGAGCGCGGGCAGCAGCAGCCGCAGCACCCGCTCGACGTCGTCGCGACTGCCCACGGGCAGCACGCGTGTCGACTGCTCTTCGCGGTTGTCGGATGCGGCACGCCCCGAGAGCCGGTTGACCCCGACCGCCCACCACCCGAACGGGCGCCAGAGAAGCGGCTGCGTCACCTCGACGGCATGCACGCGCCCCGGCGGCAGAATTTCCGTCACCGTCGTGAACAGACCGAACGTGATCCGCACACCATCACGCGTCGGCGCGATCGAGTAGCGGAGTGACCGGGTGATGGTCCGCACCCAGTACGCCCCGAATCCCAGCACCGCCGGGATGATGCTGAAGAGCACCCAGGGTGTGCCCGCAATGGACCCCCACACGATCGCCGCGATCAGCAGCAGCAGGAACACCGTCGACCTGCTGAGCAGGTGGGATGCCACCAGTCGCGGGATCGGGATCGACACAACACTCTCGGGCTCTTCCGCGGGGTCCTCTCCGAGGATGAGCCCCGTGATACCGACGCTCATGGCGGACGCGGCCGCGGAGACGCGCGACTCGGGATGCGCGGCATCCCGGGCACGTTCTTCGGCGAGTCGGCGGCCGGACGCGAGGCGCAGGATATCGGCGCGCACCCGCTCGGCATTCGCGGTGGAGAGGTATTCGAGCTTGACGTTGGAGTCGTGCCCCCCGCCGATCACCTCGAGCTTGGCCATGCCGCTGATGCGCGCGAGCATCGGGCGAGTCAGGTTGACCCCCTGCACACGGTCGAGCGGAGCGCGGCGATGGCTGCGGAACAGCACCCCGTGGCGCACCTCGACGGTGTCGCCGGTGATGCGCAGCGTGTGGAAGCGCCACGACAGGGTGAACAGGCCGATCAGCATCGCCACCACCACGAGCACGCCGGCGAGCACGATCAGCACGAGGTTGTGCTCGAGGACGAAGTCGACCGGGTCACCCGGCACCGAACCGCCGTCGGGCAGATCGGGGATCACGGCGGGAAGGAAGAACTCGACGAGCCGCTCGCGGAGGTTCGAGATGACGATTCCCGCGACGATCACGAGGGCGAGTCCCCCGCGGAACAGCGGGGTGAGCGGATGCATCCGGTGCCACTGCCCGTCGCTCAGCGGAGAGCGCGCACCCGGCAAGGGAACGCCGCTCGG
>JAHIOK010000065.1 GCA_018895315.1 Actinomycetota bacterium
GGGATGGTCATCCCGGTGCTGCTCGTCCCTGGAGCGCCCATAACGCTTGCACTACGTGCGATTCGAAAGCGCACCGATTCGAGCCGTGGGGCCCGCGAATGGATCCTGCTGCTCGTGCACTCGCGTGTCGCCGGTGTGCTGACGCATCCGCTGGTTGCCGCCGGTGTCTTCGCCGCATCCCTCTGGGTGTTCTACTACTCTCCGCTGTTCCGCTGGGCGACGGTCGACCACGTGGGACACGAGTGGATGATCTTCCACTTCCTCATCGTTGGCTACCTGTTCGTGCAGACCCTCGTCGGCGTCGACCCGATCGGCAATCAGGCGCCATACCCGCTGCGGCTCATCCTGCTGCTCGCCACCATGGCACTGCACGCCTTCTTCGGCCTGGCGTTGATCTCGAACGCGGGACTCCTCCTCTCCGACTGGTACGGGGCGATGGGCAGGCAGTGGGGCGCGAGTCCACTCGACGACCAGCGCGCGGCGGGCGGGATCGCGTGGAGCGTCGGCGAGATCCCGACAGTAGCCCTGGCGATCATCGTCGTATTCCTCTGGTCGCGCAGCGATGGCCGGGAAAGCAAGCGCTACGACCGTCAAGCCGACCGCGACGGCGACGCGGAGCTCGAGGAGTACAACCGGATGCTGTCCGCGCGCGCGGCCGCCGCCATCCTCACGAGCCCCAAGCTTCCCGGACGCCGCGATGAGTAAATCCTCACCCGGCGGCCAGCCAGGTCCTCGTGTTCACGAGGCGGAAGGCGTGAAGGGGTCCGCGGCGCTGCCGTTGTGGGCCGCAATCCCAGTCGCGGGAGCTGCTGGAATCATCTTGGATGCCGCCTTCCCCGACCGGGGCTGGTGGCCCCTCGCGTTCGTGGGGATCGGCCTGAATTTGACAGTACTCATCGGTCGTCGACTCGGTGCGGCGTTCCTTGTCAGCTTCGTCGCGGGCTGCGCGTTCTACCTCGTGCAGATCGAATGGGCCTCGCTCTTCCTCGGGCCGCTGCCCATGGTCGCATTAGTTGTCCTGCAGGCACTGTTCTTCGGCGTCGGCGGAATGGCGATCACGCTGGCGTATCGGTGGGTGCCCCGAGCGTGCTCCGGGATCGCCGGACGGCTGGTCGTGCTGCCGGTAGCGGTCGCGGGTCTGTGGGTGTCGCGCGAAGCGGTCGCGAGCACATGGCCTTACGGCGGGTTCTCATGGGGACGCGTAGCCATGTCCCAGTCCGACAGCCCGATCGCCTCTCTTTTTGGGTGGCTGGGTGTGTCCGGAGCGGGCTTCGCGATGGTCCTGTTGGCCGCGACCGCCGTGGAAGCCCTCCGCTACCGTGGCGCACCCCCGCTCCATCGCGCGGCCGTTCCCATCGCCTTGGCCACCGTGATGGTCGGGCTACCCAGCTGGCCGACCCCCGCCACCGGGACGCTTCGGGTTGCCGCTGTCCAGGGAAACGGCCCCGCCGGCTACTTCGACTCGCGGGAGCCCGGCGACCTCCTCGCTGCCCAACTAGACGCCACCCGTCCTCTTTTCGGCGGGCGTGTCGATGTGGTCGTCTGGCCCGAGGGGTCCACCGACCGCAGCCCGCTCACGGACCCGTACACCGCCGCCGTGTTCGACGAGGTTTCACGGCGCATGGGCGCACCGTTCGTGGGATGGGCGATCACCGACCGCGGCGGCCGCACCTACAACACTGAGATCCTCTGGACGGACGAGGATGGTGCTGTCGACTACTACGACAAGAAGCATCCCGTTCCGTTCGGCGAGTACGTCCCGGACCGCGCCTTCTGGCGACCTTTCGCGCCCGACCTCATCGACCTCGTCCAGCGCGACTACACCCCTGGAACGACCGACCCGATCTTCAACGTCGAGGGAGTGCTCATCGGAGTGAACATCTGCTTCGACGTCGTGGACGACCGCGTGCTGCGCGAATCAGTGCTCGAAGGTGCGACGGCGATCTTCTCATCTTCCAACAACGCCGACTTCGGAAAGTCGGACCAGAGCGCCCAGCAACTTGCCATCGCCCGAATACGCGCAATGGAGCTCGGCCGCTCAGTCGTCAATGTCTCAACCGTCGGCCTTACCGCGGCCATAGGCCCGGACGGTGGGGTCCTCAGACAGCTTCCATGGTTCACGTCCGCCAGCCTCGTTGAGGACGTCCCCTTGGTCCAGACGGTCACACCAGCGGCCCTACTGGGAGGACAAATTGAGTTGGGGCTGTGTGGCATCGCCTTGGCCCTCCTCGCCGGATCCACCTTTTCCCGTTCCCAGAAAGGAGAAAACTGATTCAGTCAGCCCTATATAGTCAGTCGATGCTGACCATTGCCACTCGCCTTGACGTCATGAACCATTTAGGTAATGCCTTGGCCGACCCCACGCGTTCGCCGATCCTGCTCAGCCTTTCGGAACGGCCGGGCTACCCCGCCGATCTCTCGCGTGGACTGCAACTCACTCGCTCCAATGTGTCTAACCACCTCGCTTGCGTGCGTGGATGCGGCATCGTCGTGGCGACGCCGGAAGGTCGGCAGACCCGATACGAGATTGCCGACGCGCACCTCACTCGAGCGCTTACAGCTCTCGTTGAGACGGACGCCGCTATCGAGTCAGCATCGGTCGCCTTCACAGGGAACGACCTTCGACTGCTACCCGCCGCACTCCTGCACGCCCGTCGCGGCCGACGGATCATGACGGGCAACATCGTGCTGTCCCTCGGCATCATCATCGTGCTGCTCCCGCTAGCCCTTCTAGGGATCCTCGGGCTCGCAGGCGTCGTACTCGTGCGCGAAATGGCTGAGCTGATCGTCATCCTCAACGGCGTGCGAGCTGCACGTCGCCCCAAGCCGATCACGGCGCTTGGTGCCCGCACGGCAGCAGCATCCCCGCCGAGAGCCAACGTGTTCCGGTGACGAACACTCCGGATTCGCATCCGAAAGTCAGCGCCACGACTCGCGCCATGGTGGGTGGGTCGACCCTGGTCGTGCTGGTGGCCGCCCTAACCGCGGACCGTCTCAGCAAATCGTGGGCACTGACCGCACTGGCCGAGGGAGAAACCATCCCGCTACTGCCAGGGGTTCAGCTTCAGCTCGCGTTCAACCCGGGAGCTGCATTCGGGATGGGAGCGGCCTTCGGTCCGGTGATGGCGATCGGAATCTTGGTGCTACTTCTATCCCTTAGCTCCTGGATCTTTTGGTGTATTGCACGCGGGACTGCCAATTGGTCACTACTGCTCCTGACCGCCGCCGCTGGCGGAGGCTGGGGCAACATGTACGACCGCATCTCACGAGCCGACGGGGTAGCGCTCTCAGGCACAGTTGTCGACATGATCGCGGTCGATTGGTTTGCGATCTTCAACGTCGCCGACATCTTCGCTGTCGGGGGAATCGCAGGATGGGCGTTCACGAGGCTCATCCGTCGGCGACCCGAGACAAAAAGAGCCACTGAGGGCGAACCAGTTCGCCCCCCGCGCTCGTCTTCAAATCCATTCAAGTAGGGAACCTCCACGACACACCCAGTGACCACTAGGCCTTGGCAGCGCCCCGAGCGCTGGCCGGCATCAACGTCGACTCCCTTTGGGGCTCCTTGGCGAGTGCTCCCGCTGCCGAGTTCAATACTCGTAGGAATGAGATGCGTGGACGTGCAAGGCTGGCTAAAGACCCGAGTAGGCGTGCAGCCCCTTGAAGAAGAGGTTCACGATGGTGAAGTTGAACACCACAGCAGCAAAGCCGATGATCGCAAGCCAAGCGGAGCGAGAGCCTCGCCACCCTCGGGTCGCCCTGGCGTGGATGTAGCCGGCGAAGATGGTCCAGATTATGAAGGTCCAGACCTCCTTCGTGTCCCAACCCCAGTAGCGCCCCCAGGCCCGCTCCGCCCAGACCGCCCCGGCGATGAGGGTGAAGGTCCAGAAGACGAATCCCACGACGATGACACGGTAGGCCATGTTCTCGAGTTGCTCGGCGTCTGGGACGCGGTCGAGGAAGCGCAATCCCGCAGCTTTGCCGGCGGCACGACGGGCTTGCAGCAGTTGCACGGTCGATAGGGCCGCGCCGATCGCGAAGAACGCGGTGCCCAGAGAGGCAACGAATACGTGGATGACGAGCCACACCGACTGCAGTGCGGGTGGTAGCGGAACGACGTCGATGTAGAAGTTGACGGTGGCAACCCCAAGGGCGAGAAGCACAAAGCCGACAACGAACGCTCCGACAAAGCGGAGGTCCTGCCAGAACTGCACGGTAAGAAACACTCCGATGATGATGGCCGTGGCGGTGAGGGTGAATTCGAACATGTTCGCCCAAGGGACACGGCCTGCCGCTGCCCCGCGGAGTACCGTTGACGCGACGTGCAGCACCCAAGCGATCACCGTAAGGGCGACAGCCGCACGCAGGTAGCGCGGTCCCCTGGCAGTGCTGGGCGAGTCCGGCGCGCGATCCACGAGAAGTTGAGTCGACCCGGAACTTACGACAACGGACTCCTGAACGCTCACGGGAGCCCGAGACGAGCGACGCGCGAGATCCAGAGTAAAGAGCACAAACGCCAGGACATAGATGACCATTGACGAATACACTGCCACGAGAGAATAGGTCGCAAGGGTCTCAGTCACGGTCCCAGCTTAAGCCTCGATTTCACAATTGGAGGCGACGAAGCACGCCCGGTCTGGCGAGAAATAAGCACCACCACGAACTCCTGCGACACGCATTCGTCCACACCGTCATCGAAGACCACTCTCGCGTCGCCGACCACGGCGTGACGGTCAAACGCGTCCTACCCGACAACGGTCCGGCCTACCGATCCCATGCCTGGCGGCACGCGTGCTCCGACCTCGGCGTGAAGCCGAAGTTCACCCGTCGTAGACGCAACGACCAACGGCGGGATCGAACGATTCCAGCGCACGCTCGCCGACGGCTGGACCTACTCACGCTACTACCGATCCGAATCAGCGCGCCGAGCAGCACTGCCCCTGGCTTCACTTCGAACAATCAGCACCGGCGCCAAACCCGTCCTGCCCATCACACGCCTCAACGACGTGCCTGGGCTCTACACCTAGGCGTCACGCCGCCGCGGGCTCGGGCTTCTCGCGCGGTGGGGCATCCTCGTGGTCGATGCCTTGGTGCTCCTTGTTGCGCTCGAAGTTCAGCATGCGCAGCGCGTTGGCGACCACGATGAGGGTCGAGCCCTCGTGGATGAGCACGACGGCGCCGATGTTGAGCCCGGCGAAGGTGGCGATGATGAGGAACGCCACTACGGCGAGGCTCGCGATGAGGTTCTGGCGGATGATGCGGCTCGTCGCGCGGCTGAGGCGTACGGCGAACGGCACGCGGCCGAGGTCGTCGCTCATGAGGGCGATGTCGCAGGTCTCGAGGGCCACGGTCGAGCCGGCGGCGCCCATCGCGATGCCGACGTCGGCTCGGGCCATGGCCGGGGCGTCGTTCACGCCGTCGCCGATCATCGCGATCGGTCGCGATCGCTCGGACAGCAGGGTGATCTGGGTCACCTTGTCCTCTGGCATGAGTTCGCCGAGCGCGGTATCGATGCCCACCTCGCGGGCGACGGCGTTGGCGACGCGCTGGTTGTCTCCGGAGATCATGACGAGATGCTTCACTCCGGCGGCGCGCAGAGCGATGAGCACCTGCGCGGACTCGGCGCGCGCGACATCCATCACGCCGACGATGCCGAGGAAGCGTTCGCCGCGGCGCACGATCATGATGGTCTGCCCGGCGTCGAGCGCACGTTCGTACTCGGCGCTCAGCGGCAGCGGCAGAGTGAGTCCCTGCTCGTCGAACATGCGGAGGTTGCCCACCTCGACCAGCTCGCCCTCGACCGTCGCGCGCACGCCACGTCCGACGACCGACGTGATGTCCGTGACCTCGAGGCGGGCGCGTTCGCCCAGCTCGGGAGCGAGATCGCGAAGGATGGCGGAGGCCAGCGGATGATCACTGAGCGCCTCGACCGCGACGAGGGTTGGCACAAGCAGCTCGCCGGCCTCGCCCTCGGCACGGATCACGGAGCTGACGCGCGGTTCGCCCCAGGTGAGGGTTCCGGTCTTGTCGAAGGCCATGGTCGTGACGCGGCCGAGTGTCTCGAGCGGGCCGCCGCCTTTGACGAGCACACCGGCCCGCGCGGCGCGCGCGACCCCGGCCAGCACGGCGCTCGGTGTGGCGATCGCGAGCGCACACGGGCTCGCGGCGACCAGCACGGTCATCGCGAGGTAGAACGCGTCGGGGAACTCCTGCCCGAACCCCCAGAGCGACACCCCGAGCGTGACCGCCACGCCGACGATGACGACCGGCACGTACCAGCGCTGGAACTTGTCGATGAACTGCTGGGTCGGCGACTTCGCCTGGTCCGCGGTGCGCACCATCTCGATCACCTTGCTGAGCGTCGAGTCGGCGGCGGTGGCCGTGACCTCGATCTCAAGCGCTCCTGCACCGTTCACCGTGCCAGCGAACACGCGGTTCGCCGCCGGCAGGGTGTTCGCGTTGCGCAGCGCGCGCTCGGGGTTGTCGACCGGCGACTTCTCGACCGGGATCGACTCTCCGGTGACCGCGGACTGGTCGACGGCCGAGACGCCCAAAACCACGAACCCGTCGGACGGGATACGCGAGTTGGGGCGCACCACCACGATGTCGCCGATGTCGATCTGCTGCACCGGCAGCTCGACGGGCTCACCGCCGTCGCGTCGCACAAGCGCCGTGCGCGGTGCGAGTTCGGCGAGTGCCTCGATCGACTTGCTCGCCCGGCTCAGCGCATACTCCTCCAGCGCGTGACCGAGGCTGAAAAGGAACAGCAGCACGGCACCCTCAGCCCATCGTCCGATCAGGGCCGCGCCGATCGCGGCGACCAGCATAAGGAAGTCAACCTCGAACTTGCCCCGCAGGGTCGAGGAGATCGCGCCGCGGATGGTGAAGAACCCGCCGAAGAAGTAGGTGCCGAGGAAGAAGGCGAGCGGCAGACCGACCATTGGCAGGCCGAACGCCAGTTCGGAGATCATGCCGGCACCGTAGGTCACGCCTGCGGCGATCGCGAACCACAACTCGATGCGGGATGAGCCGTGAGCGTGTTCCTCGTCGGGTTTCGCTGCGGCTGAGGTCTTCGCGGGGGCAGTAGGTCGCGTCATGGACTCGACTATACATCACGATAACGTGATATATAAGGCGTGATTGCTCGCGGCGCTGGCTCGTCGGGCACAATGGTGCGCGTGAGGACTTCGGAGGCAGCACATCAGCACGAGCTGCTGAGCAAGTCCGACGCGGAACGACTCGCCGAGCTTATGCACGCCCTGGCCTCACCCGTGCGGCTACGGATTCTGAGCGCGCTGCGCGGGGGACCGATCACCGTCACCGAGCTGACCGAGCGGCTCGGCCTCGGGCAGACAACGGTGTCGAACCACCTGCGGCTCCTGCGACACCTCAGCTTGGTGGACGGCGACCGCCAGGGGCGCCACATCTACTACTCGCTGTTCGACGAGCACGTCGTCGACCTGCTCGACGACGCGGTCGGTCACGTGGTGCACCTACCGCGGATTGGCGAGCGCGGCGCCGGCGGTCTATCGATTTAGTCCGAGGGTCCAGACCCGATTGTCGGTCGCTGCACGACGCTAGTTCAGTCCGTATCGTGCTCGACCGCGCGCCACGACCTCATCGATGTCACTGCAACCAGCGGCGGACTCTTCGCCGTCTGCGCGAGTGGCTGCCGGGGAGGGGCTCGGGTCTGATCGCGCTCGGCTGAGTCGTCCCACTACCACTGCAAGCTCTGCGGGGGACTTAACCGATTTGTAACCTGTCGCAGGAATGCAAATAGTTGGATTTCTGCTGGTGAAGCGTGCTATTAGTTTTCACACTAGAGGGCGGCAGATCACGGTGCGTGCGCGCTTGGAATTGTGAGTCGGGCGGCACGCAACGATGATTGTCTAGGGCGTCAAGTCGTCGTCGAAAAATGGAGGCCAGCCACATATGCTCCCGAGCAGTATCCCCAGCCCGCCTCCGGCGTGGGCGCAGTTTGAGCTGGGCCCGCTGACGATCCACACCTACGCGCTCTGCATTCTGACGGGGATCATCGCTGCGGTCATCATCTCGCAACGCCGACTGTCTCGGCGGGGCGCCGACAACGGCGTGGTGCTCGACATCATCATCTGGGCGGTGCCGCTTGGGATCGTCGGGGCACGGTTCTATCACGTGTTCACGCACATGGGGGACTATTTCTTCCCCGGTGCGAATCTTTGGGACATCTTCGCGATCTGGGATGGTGGCAATGCCCTTTACGGCTCGCTGCTGGGGGGCGCGCTTGGTGCCTACATCGGGTGCCGACGGGCCGGCATCCGGTTCTGGTCCTTCGCCGACGCATTGGCTCCGGCGATGCTGGTGGCACAGTCGATCGGGCGGATCGGTAACTACTTCAATCACGAGTTGTTCGGATTGCCGACGACGCTGCCGTGGGGGTTGGAGATCCTGCCGACCGACCCGATGTTCCCGAAGGAGCTACCGGCGGGGACGCTGTTTCACCCATTGTTTTTGTACGAGATCATCTGGAACCTGGTCGGGGTTGGGATCATCCTGCTCCTCGAGCGCCGGTTCTCATTGCGGTGGGGCCGCACTTTCGGGTTGTACTTGATCTGGTACGGACTCGGTCGCAGCTGGCTTGAGGCGATCAGAATCGATCCGACCAGCGACGCGCCGCTCGGCATCCCGGCGAACATTTGGGCCTCATTGGTAGCGATCATTCTCGGGGTGATCTTGTTCATTGTGCAGAGGCGCAGGCACCCCGAACCTGAGGAGTCGGTATATCGGGGAGGGCGGGAGCCCCGACTGCTAGCTGCACCGACATCACGACCGAGAAGTCAGTCCGCCCGGTAAACCGTGAGGCAGCCGCATTTGATTATGCTCGGCGCCCGACTGAGTGCGGCTAAGACTCAGGGGCATCATCTAGGGTCGGTCAAATGCAACCGAGAAAGGGCATCGCATGAAATGTCCCACCGATGAGACCCTATTGGTCATGTCCGAACGCTCAGGGATCGAGATTGACTACTGCCCGACATGTCGCGGCGTGTGGTTGGATCGCGGGGAACTGGACAAGATCATCGAGCGGTCGCTGGCGGTGCCCGAGACGGCTCAGAGCCCGATTGGTCAGGCTCCGCCAGCTATGCCATATCAAGATCGAAGTGGGCACCACTCCGGGAGCGGGCACGACCAGTACGGGCGCAAGCGAAAGAAGGGGAACTTTCTGAGCGAGCTGTTCGACTAGACACTCGGGCGCCACGACATCAAGGAAGCACGTCATCTGCAGGCGCGGTTCGACGCGCAAAGGGCCGGTGCACGCGCTGAGTTTGCACCCGTGCACAATGCGTCGTGGTGGGACCAGGCGCAGCTGGGCGACGTCGCCCGCGCCTATGAGACGGCCGTTACGTTCCGCGACGAAGACCAGGCCGCGCGGGATGCAGAGAGCCGCATCCGCCGAGAGCTTCGCGAGCGATACGACGTCGAGGTGTTGGAGACAGGCGGCGTCCTGCAGTGGTGCGCGCCGCGCTCGTCGACCGCGACACCGAGCGCGACGAGCGCCAGGCGCAAGCTCGCGACGACCAGGACCTCGCCGCCGGCCTCGTGGTCAGCGCCGAGGTACTCGAGGTGTCAGCGGACCTTGCGGACGCTGAGAAAGCGCAGGATCTTCGCGAGCTCGCCGCCGACGTGGAGCACGATGCAGAGCTGTCGTGGGACTCGGCCGAGCGTCGCGAGCTGCACGTAGAAGGCATCAAGGCCGGCCCCGACCAGTCCGCCGCCGCGACCGCATGGAAGCAGGCCGACGTCGACCAGGCACGTCACCCGCGCGAGGCAGTGCAGGGTGGCCGTAAGGGCAAGTCGCCGCGTGCTCGAGTTCCCGCGTCGACACCGGATCGCCAGATCGGCCGCGACGGCCGATGACGTGGGCACCTGACAGACTTCTCCCATGAAACCGGGCAGCGCGATCGAGCAGCATATTGCAGTTTTTGGCGAGAGCGGCAGCGGCAAAACCGTCCTGCTGTCCTCGTTCTACGGGGCGGCGCAGGAGCCCGAAAACATCAAGAGCAGCCGCTTCAATGTCGTGGCCGAGAACCCCACTCAGGGAACCCAGCTTTCTCAGAATTATCTCGGCATGAAGAATTCAGCGAAGGTACCCGCGCAAACTCGCTTGTCCGCCAAGTCGTATTCGTTCTTGATCAAGTTGAAGGCTGATCCCGCAGCGCCGGCGGCCAAAGGCACGACTCACAACGCGCTACGTCTGGTTTGGCACGACTACCCCGGTGAGTGGTTCGAGCAAGACGTGAGCGGGCCAGAGGAAGCACAGCGAAGGGTCGACACCTTCCGCGCCCTGCTGGGTTCTGACGTAGCGCTCCTTCTTGTGGACGGTCAGCGCCTGTTGGAGAACGCAGGAGAAGAAGAGCGCTATCTGAAGTCGTTGCTGACCAATTACCGCAGCCAACTCCTTTTGCTGAAGGATGAGCTGCTTGTGGACGGCAAACCGCTAGTCCGATTCCCTCGCATCTGGATCATGGCGTTGTCGAAGGCTGACCTGCTGTCGAGTCTGAACGTGACCGCGTTCAAGGAACTTCTTCAAGAGAAGGTCGGCGGCGAGATCAACGAACTGACCGAAACCATCGCAGGGATGGTCGAAGGAAAAGCCGCGCTCTCTGTTGGCGAAGACTTCGTCTGCCTCTCGTCAGCGAAGTTCACCACAGGCAAGATCGAGGTCACCAAGCGCGTGGGCCTTGACCTGATCCTGCCCCTCGCCGCGGTACTCCCGTTCGAACGACACCTTCATTGGGCCGAGATCATGGAGGTCCCCAGAAAAGTGGCCGTGGAGCTGATGGTGGTCGTCGAAGAAGTGGCCGTCGCCGTGGGAGCTGTTGGATTGATAGCCGCCAAGTTGATCGGAACGAAGAGCAAGGCTCTTGCGGCGGTGGGCCTCCTAGTGAGCCGCTTTGGCCCGGACGTAGCGAAGCTGGTGAAAAACAAACTGATGCAGGCCA
>JAHIOK010000066.1 GCA_018895315.1 Actinomycetota bacterium
CGCCGCGAGGCCGACCAGTTCGGCTTCACCAAGGCATTCACGATCTACGACTCCGGCGACTCGCGCGCGCTGATCAAGCGGCTCGTGAAAGAACACGAAGCCGATGCCTTCGGGCTCACCCCCGGCGCGGTGCAGAGTCGCATCTCGAAACTCAAGAACGAGCTTGCGGATGCCGAGTCCTATGCCCGCCAGGCGAACATGAGCGACCCCGCCGAGCGGGTGTTCGTCGAGGTGTTCGCCGAATATCAGCGGCAGCTGCAGCGGGCCAACGCCTTCGACTTCGACGACCTCATCGGGCAGACCGTGTTCCTGTTCCGCGCGTTCCCGCAGGTCGCTGACACCTATCGTCGGCGCTTCCGACACGTGCTGGTCGACGAATACCAAGACACGAACCACGCGCAGTATGCCCTGATCCACGAGCTCACGCGTCCTCCCGAGGGCGGCAGTTCCGAGGCATCCGGCGGCATGATGATCTTCGACGCGCCGTCCGAGATCGAGGGGGCCTCCCTCACGGTCGTCGGCGACTCCGACCAGTCGATCTACGCGTTTCGCGGCGCTGACATCCGCAACATCACCGAGTTCGAGCGCGACTATCCGGGTGCGAAAGTCGTGCTGCTCGAGCAGAACTACCGGTCAACGCAGAACATCCTCACCGCGGCCAACGCCGTGATCAGCAACAACTTCGACCGCAAAGACAAGAAGCTCTGGACCGACGTCGGCGCCGGCGAGAAGATCATCGGCTTCACCGGCTACTCGCAGCATGACGAAGCGCAGTTCGTCGCCGACGAGGTCGAGGCGCTGCACAAGACCGGCGTCGACTACTCGCAGATGGCTGTGTTCTACCGCACCAACTCGCAGTCCCGCGCCCTGGAAGAGATCTTCATCCGCTCGGCGCTGCCGTACAAGATCATGGGCGGCACACGTTTCTACGAGCGTGCCGAGATCAAAGACGCGCTCGCCTACCTCGTCGCGGTGGCCAATCCGGCCGATGAGATGGCGATCCGCCGCATCCTGAACAAACCGCGCCGGGGGATCGGCGACGTCACCGAGACCGCGATCGCCCGGTATGCGGCCGACCAGGGCATCACCTTCCGTGACGCCCTGGCTAATTCCTCGGCACTCGGCGTCGGACCCAAGATCCAGGCCGCGATCGCCCAGCTCGACGCGGTACTGGTCGAGGCGACCGCACTCATGCTTCCCGCCACCGGCGAACTCGCCCCGCCCACCGCGGTGGCCGAGGGGCTCGCCCTGCTGCTGAACAAGAGCGGCTACCGCGACGCCCTCCGTGCGAGCCGCGACCCCCAGGACGAAGCGCGCCTCGAGAACCTCGACGAAATGGTCGCGGTCTCGCGCGAGTTCGCGCGCAACAACCCCGAGGGCACCGTCATCGACTTCCTCACCGAGGTCACGCTGGTGTCGGATGTCGACGCCCTCGACGATGCGTCGGGCTCGGTGTCGCTGATGACCCTGCACACCGCGAAGGGGCTCGAGTTCGATGCCGTGTTCCTGACCGGCGTCGAAGAAGACCTGATTCCACACCGTATCTCGGCCGGCGAGCCGGGCGGTCCGTCGGAGGAGCGACGTCTCTTCTATGTCGGCGTGACCCGCGCCCGCAAGCGCCTCTATCTGTCGCTCGCGATGACCCGTGCGCAGTTCGGCGAGATCTCGGTGGCGATGCCGAGCCGGTTCCTGCAGGAGATACCGGCCGAACTCATCGACTGGCGGCAGTCCCCGGGAGATGTGAACTCCCGCGGGGGCACGCAGTCGCGAGCACTCAACGGCCGTCGGCCCGGCGGCGCAGGCTCCGGTGGGTCTGGCTGGGGAGGGCGTCGCTCCGACGATCCGCCCGCGCTGGCCCCGAAGTCGACCTCGCTCGATCGTTTCCCGAACCGCATCCCCGCGAAGGTGCGCGACAACGGCGACATGGAACTCGGCGCGGGCGACCGCATCCGTCACGAAGACTTCGGGGAAGGGCGCGTCGACGCCGTGACCGGCGAAGGCGCGAAGCGTGTGGCGCACGTGCGGTTCGACACGGTCGGCGCGAAGAAGCTCCTGATCAAGATCGCCCCGATCCAGAAGCTGTAGCACTCCCGGATCCCGGCTCACCCCGGGTTAGGGTGGCGGGATGGCCCTCTTCTCGCGACGTCCCCAGCGCCCGAACGCCACCGAACCCCACGCGCCTGAGCCGGCTGCCGTGCCCGAGGTCACGGCACCTCAGGCCACGGCGCCGGAGGCTCCCGCGCCGGAGCCGGAGGTGGCACCGCAGGTGGGCATCTCGATGTCGTCGTTCGGCGGTCTCGGGCCCGCGACGACCGATACTTCCGAGCCGCAGGTCGTCGGCACGGTCGAGCGCCCGTCGGAGGAAGCGCCCCCGGCCGCCGAGACGATCCCCGGCCTCCGCGACAACGTCCTGCTGCGCGATGCGCTGGCTGCGCTCACCGATGCCTCCGACGGGCAGAAGCTCA